>JBAXTW010000177.1:0-7934 GCA_037129985.1 Pseudanabaena sp. ELA645
TCATCTACGTTCTGCGTAACATCAGTTAGTAATAATCTAATTGGTGCAACCTTCTCTGGAAATGCCTTGATTGCGACTTATCAAGCCTTATGTTGCAAAAATCCAACTAAACTCTGCAAAAAGGAATTACTAATTTCCGTCCGCTCCGACTTACTTACCACTTGTACATTCGCATCCGCAGCGATCGCCTTTTCCTCATCAACCTTATTTGCCATCCCCGCATCTATATCAGGCACTTCTTCCACTAAGCCCACCACGATCAACCGAAAGGCAATTTGCTGCGCTTTTTGAATAGGAAATTGAAATCGCTCAGCCATCTTTTTGAGATTGGTCGAACCATCGGCTAGTCCCCATACTTGAGTCTCGCTGGCATCTAAACGCAAACTTGGGTGACCAGCGATAAGCTTAAATAAGGTGGAATTAGGTTCAGGAAGCTTACTCTGTAAAATTTTCCAGTCTTTTAAGCTCCGCAGTCCCATCAATGTTGTTTCGGTCGCAGAGAGACTTAAACCCGTCATTTCTGCTTTGGGTAAATCAGTTTTTGCATCAAAGCGGAACTGCCCTGTCTCTACTTGAAACAGAGAACAAACTTGCCGTAAAACTTGAATACTAAATAATAATTTGAGTTGATCTGGTTGCAATATTCCCATTGATTTTAGATTCAACCCTAAAGGGACATTAGCCCGAACTAATCGATCTACTGCTGGTCGGATCTCGTCGTTAATCCAACCGCGCTGCTCAATTAGTCGCGCTAATCCTCGATTGTCCAAGCGATCGCCTGCCGCTACAACCCGCCCGTTGTGTAGCCAAATATGTCGCAAAAATGGCTTGCCTGTTTGCAAATCTTGCGGATCTCTAATTGTCAATATTCCCGTTTTTTGTCCCTGATCTAGAAACTGAAATAGTTCTGGGAGAGAAAATTCGGATAAAGAGCCTGTAATTGCCATAACGATGAACCAAGGAGTAAAAGCTCAAATATATACAATGAGAATAACTGCAATTTTTAATAATATCAACCAAACAATCAACCAAACAATCAACCGAGAAGATTAAGCAGAAGATGAGTTTTGGATGTAATACTGTACCAGCGCCATGATCGATTGAACGACTGTATCCCGCTCATCAGCATTCAACACAATTACAGGTGGTTGATCCTGTTCATCCACAAAGCCTAACGCCAGTTTAATATTTTCGCTTGACCAAGCTCCCTCGCAATCCATATGCGTGATGCCAATGATATAAGGGATTTGCACGCGGCGATTCATAAAACTAAGAATGCGCCTTGCATAGCGAAATTCATGGGGGCGATGTGCTGCCACTAATAGAATAAACGCATGGGCTTTGCGAATCAAAATATCCCACATAAAGTCGAAGCGCTGCTGCCCTGGGGTTCCATAAAGATGCAGAGCCATATTTGGACCAAAGGTGAGGCGACCAAAATCCATTGCCACAGTGGTTCTATGTTTTATTTCGGCGGTTTCATCCGTGGCTCGGCGATCGGTATCGACAACATCAATTTCACTCACAGTCCGAATAAAGGTTGATTTCCCCGCACCAACCGTACCAGCCACAACCAAACGCATTATTTCCATGAATATTTTTTATCCCTACCCTTTATCTTCAAGATAAGCAGCGCAATGTGCTGCTTATCTTGAACTTCCAAAAGTCACTAAACAGTTAAGCGAGAGCTGCTTTCAGATCGCCTGTCACGCGCTTGATCTCTAGCATGAGTAGTCCCTGTTTAGCCGCCTTACTAGCCAAAACCAGTAACACTGCTTCTTCGCCACAACTTGTCAAGATCCCGTAACCTTTGTCGCCTTCAACATATAGGCGATCGATTGTACCTCTGGCTAGCTCACTACCAATGCGCTCACCGAGGGAGAGCATCGCCGCCGACATTGCCGCAACCCTTTCTTCATCCATCCCGCTAGGCAAGCTAGATGCTAGAGCTAGACCATCGGGTGATACTAGCGCGGCTCCTTGCACATCGCTGGTACTGGTGACAAGATTTTGTAAGATTCCTTCCAATTTGGCAACATTAATACCCATTTTGTTTTTCCTGACTTTGAATTATTGTGTGAATTGTTGAGTGAATTATTGTGTGAATTGCTTTTTGATTTAGACCACAGGCAATAGAGATCTAACCAATTACTTCAAACTCGATGACATCGTAGGAACCGCCGCGTAAAACAGACTCAGTTTGCTTACCTCTTAAACGAATGCCCAGTACAGATTCCAACACGCCTTGAATAGCTCCAAGAGTAAAGCTCAACTTACGGTCTGAGCCTTGCGGTTCACCTGCCGAACAAATTGTTTCTCGACAATAAACCGTGATTACCTCATTGGTTTTCTCAATTTTGTCTACGATGCAAAGCCTCGTCCCATCTTTGCCCAGAGCGTTCTGAAGGAGGGGAACAAGATCATCTAAGGAACCACCTTTTCCATTAATTTGTAGCTGTTCAGCCAACTTTTTGCCGCGCACACGACCTGCTGCGATCAGCGCGATCAATGTTGCTTTTTCACCCAGAGCCTCTTCAGCCCCAGTGATTAATGCTTTGAAGCAGACGATACTGCTAAATTGCCCAAGTTCCTGTCGATCTGTACTCATATTTTTGTCATGATTTAAAGTTTTGACGCGAATTCAAAATTATTTCATGCCCGCCGCGCCAGTGGAAATCATGCGTTTAAATAGACCTTCAGTCCATCCAGTTTCGCGCATCACGGCTTGTGAGGAAACTTCTACATAAGCTTGCTCAATGAAAGCAAGGTCGATCATACAAATACGTCCCAAAGAATCGCGTAAGTCTTCAGAAAGCCCTGCGGCTTTGAGCTGCTTGCCAACTTCATTGACCACAGTTGCCATCGCGGGAACAACATGCTGGGGACCGATCCCAATCTGCACATGGACTAATCCAATCCGCCAACGGCGATCGGCATAAGCTTTCCCCCAGTCATCCATGCCCGTAAACATTTCTCCAAACCATTGGACAAAAGTCTCGTTTAAACGATGCATCCTGCCTTCCTTGGCATTGATGATGGCATTCATTTCGGGGTCACGAGCGAGATAGGCATAAAAAACTTCTGCCATTTGTAAAGCGATCGAACTTCCCCATGCGGCATTGGCTGTGAGTAAAGCCTTATCTGCGGCAGAAAAAGATATACGGGTTTCCATCGTTTTCATGAAAACTTGCGAGTCGAGAGACATAGATCCTCCTAAAATTGTTTTTTAGACGTGAATAATTTCTTAACGTCTTGATTGCTGCGTTATCGCACTTCCCATCATAGAGACTACGATCCCCCAGAATTAATTATAGCAACATCAAGAATTTAAATTTTCAACTTAAATTTTTCAAGTATTTTTGTGATTTTCAAGATATCGCAAATTATATTTTGAAATCACTTCTGAAATACAATATTAATCATATATGCATTAAGTCCTAATCAAAAAAGAAAAATTAATTCTTAAAGAAAATATTTAATAAAGAATATTTAGTAATAGGTTTTGCGGCAGTATTTTTAATAAGTATTTCTACTGGAGTGCATAAAAAATGTGAGAGCAAGTGGCTAGGCTCAATATAAACAGAAAACCCAAAAAGCCTTAGGGTACACTGCTCATGTACTGAAGCTTTTGTCTAGTTACCCATTAAATAGCACTAAAAATTGGTGAGATCATTTTTGCAAAAGATCGTACAATAGATATGAATTATACATAGACAATCTAATGGATAGTAGCAAGACTATCTTCGGGGGCTAATAGTAGCAATGAGTATTAAACAAGAACAGACTATTCGAGAATTTGTTAAAAGATTCGAGGCTTTGTTGTTAGGGTTTCCTGAAAGCGAGGAAGGGCGGGAATGTAATGTTAGCGAAATATCCTTTAATCTAGCGATCGTTCAATCGGCACGGCGCTACGCAAAAAATTATTTAGAGTCCCATGCTTTTACCCAACTGATTGGTGGTCAGCAATTACTGACTTTATCTTCTATTTATATTCCGCAAAGATTTCAAACTCATACATCTATTCGTCGGTTTGATTCGGTTGAGGAACTTGAGGAAGCTTTTTCGCATGATCTTCAAAGAAGTAGCTCTAGCAAAGGAACTAACTTGATTGGTTTAAACATTGCCAATGATGAAGAGTATCTGACAATTTTGGGGCTGCCTGCTACAGGGAAAACCACTTTTCTCAAATATATAGGATTAGAGGCTCTGCATTATCCAGACAGTCGCTATAAGCATAATCTGATTCCAATTTTTTTACCGATGTGGAAATTTTGTCGAAATACTGACACATTGTTGCTAGCGATCGCCGAAGAACTGGAAATGTGTGAGTTTACACATTCACAGGAACTAGCGAGATGGTTGTTAAATCAAGGAAAACTGCTAATTCTCATTGACGGATTAAATGAGGCGACATTACCTCAAAAACATCTATCAAACCAGTTAAAAGATTTCGTGAAGTTATATCCACAAAATCGTTATATAGTTTCTAGCCGCTTGGCAAACTATCAAAATAGTTTAGGGCAGTTTTTGGAGTTAGCGATCCAACCTTGGAGCGACTTGCATATTCAGGAATATATTCATAAGTGGTTTGCAATTACCTATGATGCTAATGCTAATTCAGCAGACACAAATCTCGCTTTACCCAATCCGAGCTTAGAACAAGATACCTCTTCAGAAAAAGCTCAATATTGTTGGCAGATTTTGCAGGCAAATGAGAGTGCCAAAGAACTGGCTAAATCGCCTTTGTGTTTGTCCTTTCTATGTTTTTTATGTGATCATCGCTATAGTTTTCCGCGAAACATTAGTGGTTTATATCAAAAAACGATTCGGTTAATACTAGAAGAACAGGTATTAAAGTATCAATTATTAGAGATTGGACGGGGGGCTGGGCTGAGTACCGATATATTAGATTTGATCCTCAACGAAGCTGCTTATAAAGGATTTGAACTGCAACAAACACTTTTACCGTTCGATCAAATAAAAGATAATATACAGACCGTTCTAACTAGTTGTACAGGTTCTTGCTATGTACTGGAAGTTGATTTTGTATTGCAAGTTCTACAACAAACTGGGCTTTGTAAAATTATATCTTCAGGGACATTTTTTAGTTTTGGATTTAGTCATATCACTTTTCAAGAATATTTTGTTGCTTGTCAAATCTACAATCATAATCAGGTCAGAGCATTAGTCACAAATCATTTAAGCGATCGCCGATGGCAGCAGGTTTTTCTATTATTGGCTGGTTTGATGGTAGGCAATGTTGAAGAACTTTTATTATGTATCGAGTCAGAGGCGATTAGTTATATTAATACAAGAAGATTGCGATATATCTTAGAGTGGGTAGATCAAATATCGCTCAAGTCTTCAGGAGAAATCAAGCCTATAGCTAAGCGTATTGCCTTATTCTTCTTGGCTCGTCCTCGTTTTTTAAGCGAACTTGCGCCTGAATTAATTTTAATTAGAATGCTACATCTTGCGCATGAATTATATGAATTTTTTGATTTGTCCCTTGATTTTGAAAAAGTATTTGAAGCTGATTTGTCTATGAGCATTGCCCATGCGCTTGACTTGGATAGTGAAACACAGCTTAATCTGACAGTTCAATTGTGTAATAACCTCGAACAATCATTAAGTAAGCTGGGTATTGATGCAAAATACATTAATTTTACAATTTTAAAGACAAGATTGGATTCGTTACAGTCCCAAATTCCTAGTTACGATCAACCCTTTAAAGTAAGGGAAGAATTTCGCTATAAAATAATAAAAGTATGGTCACAAACCCTACATCTTCCTGCGGAGTTAAATCAAATTTCACAGCAAGAAGTAGATTCTCTTAAAAACTATTTCTACGCCAATCTCTTAATGGTGCAATGTCAAAAAATGGCTGTTACTGTCTCTCCAAAAACTTGGAAAGAGATAGAATCACAGATGCTATGCATTACTAATTGACAATACGCAGCTTGTTGACTTTTAGGGTAAATTTGCCGCCGCTACTACCGCCAAAAGAAGAGACTCTCACGGTGTACTTTCCTGATTGGAGGACTTTGAAAAAAATCATGGAATTTGTGCCTTCACCACTCGCATCATCATTTTCAGCAATAACTTCACCTTTACTATCCAATAAACTTAATACAGTGTCGAAGCCATCAGATTTGACCGTGATTTCTAAACGCTCTTCTTTTTGGACAGCGATCCCATAGTCACGAGCAAAGCCTTTTTGACCTGTGGGAATGTCCTTGTCGGTGAGAATGTCGTTGATATCGACACCACTGGTAATTGGGGTTGGTTTATAAGTGTTAGTGAGAGGTTGAGCCGCTAATTCTTGGACAATATTTGGAATATTTGGAATCAAATTCACGGCAAGTGCGATCGCGATCGCACTTGCCAGGTATCTCGAACGATGGTAATAGCTAGACAAATTTAGATACTTCACGAAACTTCTTTTAATTCAGGAAAAGTAATTTTTAACTGATTTGATTCTACTTTGGAATTAGGCGAACTGGAATTAGCTGAAATATTCGTAAATGGTATTTCTTTGAGTTTTGCAGCCTTAATGGTCGGTATAATTTGAATCTTGCCGTAGAACTCTTCTTGAGATAACTCCACCTTTGATTGTGAAGACATCAACAGCAAGCCCCAAAAGACCCCAACCCGATCATTAAAGACCGCAGCTAAATCCGATATCTCAATCTCCTCATCGGGATGTAGCAAAAAATAGCGCTCAATTTCTTCGACCATTTCCGATAGATTCTCTTTGTGAGCAAGCTGGGCGATCGCTTTCATCGCGGCGCGTCTTGCCACTTTGCCTTGCGCGGGGCGTTTAGCAGGTTTACTAGTTTTGCGATCCACGATCTCGGCGATCGCTTCGATCTGGGCAATTAACTCCTCAAGGGTAATCCGCCGCGCCTTGGGGGGCAGGGCAACAGGCAGACGGCGTAGACGTTTATCAAAATCTGTTGGCAGCCTCAATACGCCTGCGATTGACTCAGCATCTATTTCTTCAAGATCTTCAGAATCAGTTTCCGCTTGCTCATAAGCGGCTTGGATATCTGACAAAGAATTTGCCTTAAGCAGCACCAGCATCGATGCGTAGAGCATGGCTTGCCCTGAATCATACAAATCACGGCGATCGCTGACAATCAAACGCGATAAAAAGCGATCGACTACATCAATTACCTGCACATCCCAAGGATCGATCTCGCCTCTTTCAGCAAGGTCAATCAATAGGGCAATGGCATCTTTAGTAACTGATTCGGCGATCGATATGGTCATTGGGCTTGCGAGAAGCTGATGCTTAAAAATATCATCGATCGCGTTTAAATGGCGAGATTAAGTCAAGATTGACAAGGAGTTATTTGTATCGTTTAAATATCATATTTAATTTGGTTAAGAAAATGCGATCGGTGCTCAGATAGCACTAACTGAATCACAGGCTCAAAAAGTGAAATACCTATTTCACTTTTTTGTTTTTTGAGCAAAATCTAGAATAAAGAGAGATGCTATTTTAGTTTTCTGCTAAAATCGAAAATAAGCACCCTAGCTATTTTAGTTTTTTGAAATCGTGATTTGAAATCGTGAAAAATTTTAAAGCAGGCTCATGCATACAACAAGGCTATTACAAAAGCTTTCAACCCAACCCGATCGCCCCTGCTCTAACATTTCGCAAGCGGGTTAAAATTGGGTATAGGCTAAAATCGTAATTTCAACAACAGCATAACCGCCCATCAGCAACCATGTATTTATCATGTTGGGCTGGGCTTCCCATAGTGCGGCGGCGGAAGTAATACCGCAAATAAAAATTGCTATCCAAATAAAGGGAATTGCCCTTTCAAAGGTTAACCATCGAGGGCGGCGCAATTGCATAAACCACTTGTAATCAGCAGGAAACAGTTTGTTTAGGGCAAAGCCAAGCACAAATGAGATGATCGCGATCG
>JBAXTW010000178.1:0-7732 GCA_037129985.1 Pseudanabaena sp. ELA645
GCAGAAATAAATGTGAAGTTGCTTCTATACTTTTCTTTTGTTTCCCGACAAGTCTCATGTTCTGACTCAGCATAAGACCGTAACATCTGATTAGAAATTGGGTCAAAGAAACGAAAGTTCAGATTTGGATACAAATGTAAATCTAAACCTAAAACTTCACTATGCAATGACAAAGTACCATCAGCTAAGACTGAAGAAGCGATCGCCTCATACTCACCATTTTCTAAACGCACCCCATGTAACGAACTAGATTTCAAGAACTTGCTCGAAGGATCGTACTGAAAATATTCCTTTACACCTAGATATTTATAAATTAATGGATTCTGTTTACGATCTTTTGTTCTTGTTCCCTTTGAAATCACTTCCAAAACAAAATCAGGTGCTTTGCCACCATCTTCTCCAATCGTATAACTAACTCTATCTTCGCTGCTCATCCCAAAAACAACAAAAATATCAGGTGCGACTCTTTTCTCTACTAAATCTTGCTCGTAGCGAATAAATAGATTCCCTGAAACGTAGACATTCTCTTGTTTCTCAAACCAAAGTTTTAAGGCTTCGGTGGCATAGCTTAAATTTCGACGTTGGATATCGCCTTCGGGCATTGGCTCAAAGTCCTCATCAGGCAGTTCTATTTTTGTAATTAGCTTGCGATTACCCGAAATTGTCATAACGGCGCTCCAAGTCAGAATCTATAACCTAGCATATATATTTGCAGACAAACTTAGGCAATGATTATTCAATGATAAAATTCCGCAATGATCGACAATATTTGTAAATTCCTCGCCGAAACCTTCCCCACCGACTTTGCCAGTTGGCTGTTAGGGGAACCGATCGCCTTTACTAAACTCGAACCATCCGAACTCTCAGTCGAGCCAATTCGGGCTGACTCCGTGATATTTCTGAAATCATTGAAAATGATCCTCCACATAGAGTTTCAGACCGACTCTAATAAAAATATCCCCTTCCGCATGACCGATTACCTGTTGAGGCTGCATCGTCAGTTCCCCGACATGGAAATCTATCAAGTCGTAATTTACCTCACACCCAGTCAATCGCCACTGGTTTACGAAACCACATTTAACCTTGGCGGACTCAGCCATCAATTTAACGTAATCAGGATTTGGGAGCAGCCCACGGAAATATTTCGTAAATACCAAGGACTATTACCCTTTGCCGCACTCTCACAAACCGACAACCCCGAAGAAACCTTAAGACAAGTTGCCAGACAAATCGAAAATATCGAAGACAAACAAGTACAAAGCAACGTAGCCGCATCGACCGCTATAATATCAGGCATAGCCCTAAATAAAGAAATCATCCAAAGACTTTTAAGGAGCGAAATCATGAAAGAATCAGTTATTTATCAAGAAATCTTGCTTGAGGGTGAAGCCAAAGGTCTAGCCAAAGGTGAGGCTAGGGGTATAGCTAAGGGCAAAGCTGAAACTGCACGACAAATCGCTTTAAACATGATGCACTCCAACATTTCTGGGGATTTAGTTGCCCAATTTACAGGACTAAGCCTCAAAGAAGTCCAAAAGCTCCAAAAGCTTTCCGCCAAAAAAGCTCAATCACCAAAGACCGCTAAAACAAAGCGATCGCCAAAAACTTGATCCTCTCCTTCAGCTAACGATTTAAGGTTAATTCGTCTTTATTGCCTAAAATTACATCATCGAGAAAATCAATAACCAATATAAATTTGAAGTCCCCTTAATCGAACGTTGGGTCAGAGAGAAGTCAATCTAAATATTTGCTAGCCTATGGCAAAATATGAGAGTAGCGATCGCTGTTTACAAACAAGGATCGCCATCAGGGGGATGCCAACCACCCTTGAGCCATAACGCTCTCGCTCGGATGATAAATCTGTCATTGTGGCGATCGTCATTGAGATCTAATCTGTGGCAAGTAGCGCGACCAACTGCGGTTTTGCCAACAATCTGTAATCTATCAACCGACCAAATATAATGCTCTGACCAGTTCTGTTGACGTGGGTTAAAAAGAGTTACTTCCATTTCTGTCTCAGGATCGATACCAGTCATGAAATTGTAGCGGCGACTATTGCATCGCGAACAAGCAAGTGCAAGATTATCTACCTCATCCGTACCACCTAAAGATTGTGGTAGAAGATGTTCCATTGTAAAGCGATCGCTATTTAGATATTCTGGTGAATGGCAGTATTCACAGAGACTTCGGGCGCGTTCTCGTACAAATTTTCGGGTTTGAGAGGACACCATGCGGCTTTTTCAGCAATTTGAGCATTAATCAGAGTAAAGATGCGCGACAGTTCATTAATACCTTCAAGTTCAGCAATTTGCTCATTAGTGAGGGCATCTGCTTTCTTTCGATCTAGAAGGTTTTCTAGGCGATCTTGCAAATCATCCGTGAGATGAAACAGAAAGACATTACCTAAAGGAACAATATTCATCCCTATGGGTATGAGTGACGATGGCTGCACCATGACTTGGCTAATCATTTTTTACCTCGTATCTTTCTAAGGAACTTTATTTAGGATAGCGCAATATCGAGAAAATCGATAATCAGTACAAATTTGAAGTGTCACTAGCATGACATCCGTGCTACCATGCTAAAATGATCGTCTCATTCAAAAATCAAGGCACTCGCGATATCTTTGATGGCAAAAACACAAAGGAAGCTAGAAAAACTTGTCCTGCATCGCTTAATCGAGTCGCCACCCGTAAACTCGACCAAATTAATGCCGCCATTAGCTTACAAGACTTGCGAACGCCCCCTAACAATCGACTCGAAACATTACTAGGCGATCGTTCTGGGCAACATAGTATTCGCATCAACGATCAATATCGCATTTGCTTTATCTGGACAGAAGCTGGAGCCGAACAGGTCGAAATCATCGATTACCATTGATTACAAAAAGCTCACTCATAAAGTTAACTCTAAGAAATATGCCTTACATTCCCACCCATCGTCCACCAACCCATCCTGGGGAAATGCTCCTAGAAGAATTTCTATCCCCATATAGCCTAACCCAGCGACAACTAGCCGACGCAATCCATGTACCCTACCAACGGATCAACGAAATCGTCAACTGTCGGCGTGGCATCACTCCCAGCACAGCCCTACGCTTGGGAAAATTCTTCTCCACATCACCAGACTTCTGGATGAACCTACAACAATCTTGGGATTTGTATCATGCTCAATTAGCAGAAAGCCCTGACCTATCGGCAATTCAACCTTTATCATTAGCCGCCAGTTAACAGCGATCGCTAGATGGCAAAATATAAAAGTAGCGATCGCGCTTGCAAAATTCCATTCTCAGATTTATGCCTAATCAAATTGTCCCCGCAGACTACGAGCAACTATTGCGAGAACTAAAAAATCGCATCCGTTCAGCACAAATTAAAGCCGCCTTAGCCGTAAACCGAGAATTGGTATTACTCTATTGGCAAATTGGACGTGAGATTTTGCAGCGACAGGGGCAAGAAGGCTGGGGAACCAAGGTAATTGATCGCCTAGCCAAAGACCTCAAACAAGAATTTCCCGAAATGAACGGACTCTCGTCTCGCAACCTAAAATATATGCGAGCATTTGCAGAGGCTTGGACAGACGAA
This sequence comes from Pseudanabaena sp. ELA645, assembly GCA_037129985.1. Lineage (GTDB taxonomy): Bacteria > Cyanobacteriota > Cyanobacteriia > Pseudanabaenales > Pseudanabaenaceae > Pseudanabaena. Next base: position 3,585 of record JBAXTW010000178.1, read on the forward strand.
CAAATAGTGCAACAGGTTGTTGCACAAATTCCTTGGGGACACAATGTACGGTTGTTGGACAAAGCAACTGGCTCCAAAGAAAGGCTTTGGTATGCTCAACAGGCGATCGCCAATGGTTGGAGTCGCGCCGTATTAGAACACCAGATCGAAACAAAACTCTATCAGCGTCAAGGCAAAGCAATTACCAATTTTGAGTTAACCTTGCCCCAGCCACAATCTGATTTAGCTCAACAACTGATTAAAGATCCCTACACATTTGATTTCTTAACTTTGGCACAAAATGCTCAAGAGCGAGATCTAGAGAAAGCTTTACTCGATCGCATTCGTAGTTTTCTATTGGAACTTGGGACAGGATTTGCTTTTGTTGGTAGTCAGTACCATTTGGAAGTAGGCGGCGATGATTTTTATATTGACCTCTTGTTTTACCATCTGAAACTGCGCTGCTACATTGTCATTGACCTAAAGACGACAAATTTCAAACCTGAATATTCAGGCAAAATGAGCTTTTATGTATCCGTAGTCGATGATTTGCTGCGGCATCCTGACGATAAACCGACAATTGGCATCATCTTATGCAAGTCTCGAAATCAAACAGTTGCAGAATACGCGCTGCGAGATGTGAATAAACCCATTGCCGTTTCTCAATACAAGCACGAGTTACCAGCATCTTTGCAGAATGTCTTGCCAAGCATCGAACAGTTGGAAGCAGAGTTGGCAACAGTCGAAATGATAGAAGTGGAAGATAATGATTTTGATTTATCGAAAATGTAACCTTTATCTCAAGCCGACAGTTAACAGCGATCGCTAGACGGCAAAATACGAAAGTAGTGATAAATCTAACGATTTAAGGTTAATTCGTCTTTATTGCCTAAAATTCCCTGTGGTCGCCATAGCATTAATAAGATCAAGGTAAGCCCAATCAAGATTAGCTGAATTGCTTCAAACCTGCCGCCATCGGCACGAATTTGTTCAGGGAGAAATCTGGGTAGAGCATTATAAGCCTGAAAAATAACCGCGCCTAAAATTACGCCCAAATTATTACCCGCGCCGCCGATCGCAATGATTGTCCATGCTTGGAAAGTGAGTAAGGAGATAAAGTTATCTGGATAAACCGTCGTCAATTGCCAAGCGTAAAATGCTCCCGCCAGACCCCCGATCGCCCCACCGATCGCAAAAGCCTGTAATTTGTACCAAAACACATTTTTGCCTAGAGCTTTCACTACTTCTTCGTCTTCGCGAATTGCTTTTAGCACACGTCCCCAAGGCGATCGCACTAGCCACTCCAATCGCCAATACACCACGACAATCACAACTAATAAGAGCGCCGCGAGGACAAAGGAATAATATTGACGGGAAACGAGGGTAACTAAGGGAAGCGGAAAATCCTGTACGCCCCTTGTGCCTTTTGTCAGCCATTCTTCATTATTGACAAATAGGCGGATCATCTCTGATACTCCAATTGTCACGATTCCCAAATAATCTTCGCGTAATTTTAAGGCGGTGCTGCCAATGATGATGCCAAGTAAACCTGCGATCGCGGCGGCGATGAGTAGAGCTAAGAACCAAGGCACACCATTGAGAGTTAGTAGTACTGTGGTATATGCGCCAACGGTCATAAATGCGACATGACCAAAGTTGACTAAACCTGCAAAGCCCCATTGCAAATTAAGTCCGAGACTAAACAGGGCAAAGATCGAGGCGTTGATGAAGAGAGTTGTGATGTATTCGAGCATGAATTATTAATCATAAAAATAGAAACAGGGCGTGGCGCTATATCTACTTTTATGGGGTGGTTATAAATTGGACTGCAAAGTTCGATTATAGTATGTCTAGATTGGGATAAGCCTCGAAATGTCATTTGAAAGTGCTATTCAAAAAGCCATTAAAAAGCCATGCGTATATGTATTAATCCCGCCTGTACCGCTCCCGATCATCGCGACAACATTATTTCGCGTAATTGTCAGGAATGTGGCTCAGAATTGTTGATTGAGAACTGTTATTCCGTCACTAAGTTATTAAATGACTCTGGAGGCTTTGGATTGATTTATGAGATAGAAAATCCCGCAGGTCAACCCAAAATTTTAAAAGTTCTTAAACAAGAATTAAATGAGGATAGTAAGGCGGTGGGACTGTTTCAACAAGAGGCTTTTGTGTTGGGGCAGATTGAACATGCGGGTATCCCCAAAATTGAGACGTACTTGCATCACGATCTTCCTGAAGGCAAAATGTTGCATGGGATCATCATGCAAAAAATTGAAGGGTTGAACCTTGAGCAATGGATTAATCAACGTCAAGGCAAACCGATCGCGCAAAAACGGGCGATCGCATGGTTAAAGCAATTAATCGAAATTCTTGATCTAGTGCATAGCAAAGGTTTTTTGCATCGCGATATTAAACCCGCGAATATTATGCTGTCACCTTCGGGACAGCTAGTGCTGATTGATTTTGGCACTGTGCGTGAGGCAACCCATACTTATCTCGCTAAAATCGGCGGTGTCCAAGGCGTTACGAGTATTTTCTCGGTGGGATATACTTCGCCTGAGCAAGAAAAGGGGTTTGCGGTCACTCAGTCGGATTTTTATGCCCTCGGCTGCACGATGATCCATTTAGTAACGGGTAAATATCCCCTCGATACCTACAAGCCCGATCTTGATACCTTTGACTGGCGATCGCACGCGCCTGAGATTTCCGAAGAATTTGCCGATTTGATTGATGTATTAATTGCTCGTAAACCCAGCGATCGCCCGATTAATTGCAAGGCGATTTTAAAAGTTATCAAAGATATTGAACAGATTGATAAACTTGCTAGTAATGATAAATCTAATGGAAGGAAGAATACAAAACGGAAGTCAATTAAGAAGTCGCTCCAAGAATCCACTCGAAGACCAACTTCTAAGATTGTTTTAGGCTTATCCGTTGCTGCTGCTCTAATTGCAGGATTGAGCATTGGCACAGCGATCAAAGTTTCCGCTCTTGGCGATTTTGAAGAAATAAAAATAGAACTGCCAACCTTTCAACAGAAACGGTTAAATCCACTCCGATTTTTGCAAGGACATACTGACGCGGTACAGACCGTAGCAATTAGTCCAGACGGCAAGGCGATCGCTAGTGCTAGTGATGATGGCACAGTGAAGATTTGGCAATTAGAAGGCGATAATCCTATACCAACTAGGGAAATTCGCGATCAGGGGGGATGGGTTCGCGCGGTTGTGTTTGTGTCTAATCAGCAAATTGCTACGGCGGGACAGGATAAAAACATCAAAATCATTGATGTAAATTCGGGAAAGGTAGTCAAAACTTTAAGCGGTCACACTAATTTGGTGAATAATTTAGCGATCGCCCCTGCTCAAGATTTATTAGCCAGTGGTAGTTACGACTCGACGATTAATCTTTGGTATATCTCTAAGGGTAAATTATGGCGATCGCTTACGGGACATACTGACAAAATTTTGGGCTTAGCAATTTCACCCGATGGCAAACTTGTAGCGAGTGTCAGTCGGGATAAGACCATCCGCATTTGGGATGTCCAAACTGGCAAAACCCTATCGGCGATCGCCCTCTCTCGTGCTGGCGCATCATCGGTATTAATCACCCCTGACAGTAAGCAGGTGATTAGTGGCGGTAATGATAATGTGATTCGCGTTTGGGATATTGCTACGGGTAAGCAAGCCTTTATTCTGTCGGGACATGAGGATGCGATCGGGGCGATCGCGATTACGAGTGATGGCAACTATCTTTTTAGTGGGGGGAAAGATAATCCTAATTCCATTCGCTTTTGGAATCTGAAAACAAGGGCTTTACTTTGGAATCTCATCGGTCACACGGATCTAGTCACTTCTCTGATGATTACTCCCGATCAACTCAAGTTAGTTAGTAGCAGTCAAGATAAAAATATTGCGATTTGGGAAGTTCCTAAACCGTAGAAACCATTTAAGTAGGGGCGGGTTTAGCCGATAATTTGACCATGCACCGTAGATTTTTTGCAAAACCCGCCCCTACAGAAGACCTTAAACCCATAAGAGTAGGGGCGGGTTTAGCCCATAATTTGACCATGCACCGTAGATTTTTTGCAAAACCCGCCCCTACAGAAGACCTTAAACCCATAAGAGTAGGGGCGGGTTTAGCCCATAATTTGACCATGCACCGTA
>JBAXTW010000179.1:0-7691 GCA_037129985.1 Pseudanabaena sp. ELA645
CTTTTTGTTTCTTTTGCTTAATTATTTTAGCATTCCATTACGAGCGGAATGTGGGGTTTAACCACTTTTCTCGTAGCTGACTACGCCTTATTTGACCTATAATCTATTCCAGACAAAGGTTTTAGCTCTTTTCAGCAAGCCCTATTTATTAACAGGAAAAAGAGAAATATAAAACCCAAAATTGTTTCGGCGGACTGCGCCCGCCGAAATAATTTTGGTATTACATGATTGATTTAACTAAAGCGATCGCCTGTTCTCTGGAATGGATTTTGCCTTCCACCTGAGCGATTTTGACGCTTTCTAGTAATTCTCCAAATTTAGGACTGGGTGGTATTCCTAAATCTTTTCGCAGATCATCACCCGTAATCAGCGCCACAGGATAGGCGATCGCATCATGAGGATTGAACCAACGTTCTAACCAAGGTGTGATTTGCTCAAGATCATGATTACTAGCCAAGGTCAAAGCGGCGATCGCGGGGAAAAATTCTAAAGTTGGTTGAAATAATTTATATTGTTCTGTGAAAGAGGCGTGATCTAATAGATTTATAAATTGAGGTAGATAGCGCAAAATTCCTAGTAACCAGCGCTGTTCAGCACGGCTTAAACCTAATGATTCTAGAGCATGGGCGCTATTGGTTAACGACGCTAATTTCACGATTACCAATGCGTGGCGATCGCCTGATAATTGTTTCTCAAAAAATGATTGTAAGCTAGGGAATTCTATCAATAGCCGAGAAATTGCGTCTTCTATTTTGGCAAATCTCTGTAAATCTAAATATTGTGGTGGTAGCCAATCATCAAAAATATGATCATCGATCGCGTCAAGCATCCTGTGACTGCCATTAGCAATCGACAATAGATAACCTAATTCTGTGCGAACTCGTTCGGCTGCTACTGATTTTAATCTTGGCGCGAGTTTAACTAAAACCTGTCGAGTCAAACTTTCTATCTCAAATCCCAACTGTGCCGACTGGCGATATCCCCGCAAAATTCGCAAAGGATCGTCGGCGAGATTTTCAGGGGCAACCATCCGAATCCTTTTCGCTTTTAAGTCCTCGATTCCATTAAAAGGATCTATAAAGTTCTGCTCCGCCAAAGGCGAGATCATATTTTGCCCTAGCTGATGACATTCCAAGGCGATCGCATTCATACAAAAATCGCGTCGCCCCAAATCTTCTTGTAAACTATCACCCATCTGTTGAGCAAAATCCGCCGTGCTATCCTTAAACACCACCCGCGCAATGTGACGCTCAGCATCAAGTATCACAAAGCCAGCCTTGTACTTACGGGCGATCGCTTGAGCCGTTTCCACAGCTTTTTCGGGCAAGACAAAATCTAAATCAAGATATTTACCTTGACGGTGCAGAAGGCGATCGCGCACCCATCCACCTACTAAATAAGCTGGAGTCGGTAAGTCATTAAAGTCAAATGGAAATTTCTGCAAAATCTATTTATAGCTCGCTTATATCAATTCCTAACTCGCGAAGACGTTCTGCTAGATAAACAGCACGTTGTTCAGCAGATTCGGCGCGTTGCTCAGCAGATTCGGCGCGTTGCTCAACCAAGGACATTTCTTGTTTGACTAATTCTAAACGCTCAGTGTCAGTGAGTAGCCAGTTTCCATCGGAGTCGAACCAACGTAACCATAGGCGATGAATACCGCGATATGCACCTTCCCAAAGTCCTAATCCCAACTTAATTTCGGGTAGCCAGACCTTCGGTTCAGTTAACTGCACTTCTTGGTAATGTTGCGATCGCAGATTAAATAGCCGCAGTTGATTGGTGTAGCGACTAAAAACCACATAATAAGGGATCTTTAGAATCTGTTCGTATACTTTCCATTTTGATGGCGGTTGTTCATCTTTGCGATTGTAACCATTTTCTAGATAATTAGCTTCTTGATAATTATCTAGCCCTCGTTCTCCTAAATCTTCTTTTTCTGTACCAGGCGAAAGTAACTCGACGGCAATATAGGGAGCTACCCCTTCCTGCCAAATCACATAACTCAAACGGAGATCGTGACCATCATAAAGTTTTGGTACACCCAATACCGCAAACCAATCAGGACGCTTATACCAATTTTGGTGATGCACATCATAGTAAATATTTAAGTCACTAGCCGTAAACACCATGTCTTCAGGGCAATTGTCTGGACGAAAGGTTAACCCCAATAGTTCGGGTTGATAATCATGAAATTGATCTGGCAAACCAGGTTCCTCTGGATCTTCACTAGGTAAGTCATACATTGTCGGCAGGGTTTCTCTGGGAGACAATGGTGGATCGCTCTGCTCTGTTGGATACTTAAGTCTGAACATACATCTCTGCCAAATCTTCCTTAATAAATACCTACTCTAAAAATTCATGCTTTGCAAGTAAATTTTCCAGCTTTATTAAACTCCCGTTATTTTCTATAGCAGTTCCAGCGACCTGAACTACTTGGTCGCACATAAAGTTGTATCGGTGGAATCTTCAATCGTAATGTGGTGCGACAAACATCTCCAAGTTGTATTGCGTTAGGAATAGTCAAGTATCCTCGACCAGAATCAGCAATACAGACCCAACTACTACGAATCATTTTAGCGTTATAAGATTTGCTTGCTTTCTTACAATAATTTTGGAGATCTTGAACACTAATACTACCGAGAGGTTGAGGATCTGCATCCACTTTAACGGCTGGCAACATCGTGAGAAATGTTATTACGAGCAAACAAATTTTATTTAGTTTAAACATAAAAAATTGAATGGTTTTTAAAGCCTTATAAGCCAATATTACTACCAATTTAGATTAGCCGACGCGGTAATTGCGATCGGGTGCAGCCATCGAAATAAAACAATTGTAATTGCTACACCAATATATGCAGGACGGAGAAACTCTTGGAAAACTAATTGCTGCCGACCTTGAGCGATCGCTAAAAATGGCAAAATCGAAGTCCGTTCCTTGACTGCCAAGAAAGCATCGCCATAGCGCTTAAATAAACGCCGATCGCCATGCCAAACTGCAAATAAATGATAGATAACCAAGACGATCGCGGTTGTCAAAGTAAAAGAAGTTCCTAACCAAAGAGCATGGGCAATTCCCCATAGACACTGCCCAATCATTTGTGGATGGCGACAAATGCGAATGATCCCCGTTTCAAATAAATGTACTTCTGGTTTTTTCAGCGCTGCCACTTCGGTCAAATTAAAGGTAGCAGGATAAAGAAATAGAAATGAAATCGCCGACAAGATCAACACAAACTCATTTACCCCTGTAACCCCTTGCACATTCCACAACTGCTCACCGTCATAACGATGAATAAAGAAGTAGATAAGTTGCAACCCCGCAAGCGGAAGACTTACCAATGCAAAAATTACCCGATATAACCTTGCCCCAATCTTTTCTTCCGCCCACATTCGCAACGATGCTAAGCCACTATGGGCGATCGCAAACATAACAATCAAGCCGATCATGACAAAATGGGTGAAGTAATTCGAGACAAAGGTACTAATAGAGGACATATTGAAAAAATAGATAATAAATATTAATGGATTAGAAATTGAATAAAGTCATCATTTTATGTAGGGGCGGGTTTGGGTGATAACCTTACGATACATGGTCAAATTTCTGATAAACCCGCCCCTACTTTTATTATCCATATTTAAGTTTAAAGCGCAAAATTGTTAGGTTCAAAATTAGGGTGATCGCATTAGCAATATAAATCGGCGCAGCGTTGACCTTTAATCCGTAAATTAGCCAGAGAGTGATCCCTGCGATAAAAGTCACTAACATTGGCAAAGATATATCCTTAGTCGATCGCGATCGCCAAACTTGCAGCACTTGTGGTAAAAAAGCAAAGGTGGTTAGGGTTGCGGCTGCAAATCCAAGAATATTCGTAAAATCTATATCCATAAGTTCGTATCAGGTTGGCATTAAAACATTCGCATTAAAACACATGAATCAACGCATCATAGGTCTCACAGGAGGCATTGCCACAGGTAAGACTACTGTTACTGACTATTTAGCAAAGACTTTTCAATTGCCAATTCTTGATGCTGATTTATATGCCAGACAAGCGCTCACGGAAGAACGCCTTACAAAAATTAGCGATCGCTACGGCAAACTAATTATTGACAATTACGGTAATTTAGATCGCCGTAAACTTGGTGCAATCATATTCTCTAGCGCAGTTGAGCGTCAATGGCTAGAAATGTTAATTCATCCATACGTTCAAGAATGTCTGACTAACGAAGCCCAAAGATTAGCGCCTGCAACCGTAGTTATGGCAATCCCATTGCTCTTTGAAGCAAAAATGCAAGATTTAGTAACGGAGACTTGGGTAGTTGCTTGTGACTATCAGCAACAGTTGCAAAGATTAATTGATCGTAATCGTCTGTCAAAAAACGAAGCGATCGAAAGAATCGCCAGTCAAATGCCCCAATCTGAAAAAATAGAACTAGCCGATGTCGTAATTCTCAATTCTGGCAATCACGAAAAATTATTCTCACAAATTAATCGTATCTTCCTTGATTCTCCAATCAAGGTTAAAAACCTGCAAAGTAGGTAGACATAATTAATTGTTAGATAGTGGAACAGGCTTCTAGCCTGTTGACGGGCAAGATGCCCGTTCCACACACATTTTATATTTCATTCCAACCAGCTACTAAACAAAATTTTTAAAGTTGGTTTGGATGTTTACTGACAGCCCATTCGCGGACTTGGCGAATCAGAGCATTTTCTTTGAGAATACGTTTAAGATCTAAGAAATTTTGCAGATCAACTGTACTTACAATGGGTAATGCCAAACTGCGATCGCTTAAAACATAACGATCGCCAATAAGATGGTGAATCGTAATTATTTGTCCGTCATAACGCCAAATTTCAGGTACAGCTAATCTTGCATAAATGGCAAAACGATTAATCGAACTACTGGTTATATCAATCTCGATCGCTAAATCTGGTGGCGGATCAATTTGTAAATTAATCTTGTCGTTGCCCCAAACATTTGCCTCATTCTGAATGTAATAACATTGATCAGGTTCTAGTCCTCTTGCCAAGTCCTCGCGATCGCAAGTCATCGAACCCAAACTACGGATTTCTATTTCTAGAGCTTCGGTGAGGGATTCAACGATTCTACCTAACAGCTTTTTATAATTTTCATGTAGATCCGAGGGCATCCGAATTTCCAACAGTCCATTATCGTAGGTTAATCGTTTGTTGGGCTGTGACTCCAAATCACCAGCGATCGCACGATAAGTCTCCCATCTAATTGATGGCAAGAGTATCTGACTATTGGCGCGATCGCTAGATTTCTCAAGAACTGCCGTCATTTTAAGGCTTGGTTGGTGATTTTTCTGTGGGAATCTCTGGTGTGGTGGCAGGCAAGTTTAAGGGGATCGGCTGTGCATCAGGAATAGCCTTAGTCGCAGGTGCAACTTGTGACGCAGGTGGCGAAGTTAAAGCTGAAGTTGTAAACCAACCACCACTCAATACCACAGTCAAGCCCAAAAACGTTGCGGTCAAAAACCAAGTAATCCGATTCAAAGCTGTTTCAGCGCTCTTCGTACTTGAAAATAGTTGAGCCTGTCCGCTAAAACCACCTAATCCATCACTTTTAGGACTATGTAATAGGATTAATACCACTAGGCAAATAGCGACCACAGCCCAGATTGCTTTTAAAGTTCCGTACATTTCAGATATTTTTCTTTGTTATATTTTTCTATAAACAGCTTAACCGATCAACAATTGCATTACAAATCTAAGCAAACTGCTGACCCAATTCAATCGGATTGTGAACCGTAATGCGTTTTTTGGAGATCGCAATCATTTTTTGCTTGCGCAAATCGCCGAGTAGCCTTGTCACAGTGACTCGCGTGGAGCCGATCGCCTCAGCGATCGCCTGATGTGACAACTTCAAATCAATCGTCACACCATCATTTGATGGTGAACCGAAATCACGGCAGAGAATCAACAAAAAGCTAACCAAGCGTGATCCCATATCGCGATGAGCAAGCGTCTCAATCATCATCTCCGTTTGCAAAATCCGCGATGACAAACCACGCAATAACACCATCGGTAATTCCGCATCTTCCTTAAGCGCTTTTTCCACCTGTTCAATTGGCACAGAAAGCAACTCCACAGGCGTAAAAGCCACCGCATGATAAAAGCGATCGGAACGATTACCTGTAATTAACGACAAAACACCAAACACGCTATTTTCGCGTAATAGCGCCACCGTAATTTCTTCGCCTGCCTCATAAACTCTGGAGAGTTTGACAGCGCCCTTAACTAAAAAGTAAAAGCGCTCCGCAGGATCACCAGGAAAAAAAATTGTCTTGCCGCGTTCAAACGTTTCAGTCATGGGCGGAAACATTCCCCCATTCATTTCGCGGAAGACTTCAACCAGCGCACGGTCAGCCAATCTTATACACCCTCTTTGCTTAAATCTACTACATAATTATAGTCTGCATATTATAGTTTGTATCGGGATGCACATTTTCTCTAATTAAATACAAGTATGAATAATTGTGCGGTTGTCGGTTGTGTGATTGTAGATTTTGCGATCGCTACCGAAACATGCTACTTACCGATGTATCTTCATGTACCCGCCAGATCGTCTCACCCAATAAATCTGCTACGGACAAAACGCGGAGTTGAGGGAAATAACTATCCTGTTTGACGGGAGTTGTGTTAGTCACAATTACCTCTTCAAAAACACCACTGGATAAGCGATCGATCGCTGGCGGCGAAAATATCGCATGGGTAGCACAGGCATAAACCTGCCTTGCACCTTCTTGCCTTAAGAGTTTAGCCGCCTCATAAATAGTTCCCGCCGTATCGATCATATCGTCAACTAGGACAGCAGTTTTACCTGACACATCCCCGATTACATTCATTACTTCAACCACATTATGGGCTTGGCGACGTTTATCGATGATCGCAAGAGGAGCGTCATTTAGTTTTTTCGCAAAAGCCCTAGCACGAGCAACGCCCCCTACGTCTGGCGAAACAACTACTAAATCAGGTAATTTCTTTTCATTGAGATAGTCAAATAAAACTGGCGAACCATAGACATGATCGCAAGGAATATCAAAATAACCCTGAATTTGGGCTGAGTGTAAATCCATCGCGATTACGCGATCGGCTCCAGACTGGACAATTAGGTTGGCGACTAATTTTGCGGTAATTGATTCTCGTCCTGCTGTTTTGCGATCGGCCCGAGCATAGCCGTAGTAGGGCATAACTGCGGTGATTTGCCTTGCCGATGCACGGCGACAGGCATCAATCATAATTAATAGCTCAGTCAAATTATCGTTAACAGGGCGACAGGTCGGCTGAATTAGGTAAACATCACAACCGCGAATCGATTCTTGTACCTGCACATACACTTCGCCATCGGCAAAATTTTTGCGTACCATCGGACCGAGTTCTATCCCCAAGTAGCGAGAAATTTCTTGGGCAAGCGGTAAGTTTGCTGAGCCAGCAAAAAGTCTCAGGCGATCTTCGCCACTGTTTAGAGACGAAAATCTCTGGAGTCCATTCCTAAGAGTCGTTAAGTGTGTCACTGGAATTTATCTGAATGTAACATAGCTATATCTAATATTGTCACGCCTAATTCGCTCTTGGTAGCATATATTTCAAATTAATTCAAAAGTTTCCAGGCTCTTCTGGGTTTGAGGGGATAAGCAAAACTAATGGGAAAGGCAGGCTAATA
>JBAXTW010000018.1:0-51165 GCA_037129985.1 Pseudanabaena sp. ELA645
TGATTGTTAAGATATTTGTCTTTTTTTGTTAAGAAACGTGTGCGGTTGCCCTGAGCCTAACTCCGTACCATGATCAACACAATGCAATAAATTTGCTAAAATCTGATTTTGTCTCTGGTCAGGAGAGAGAATCTCAATCGCCCAATCTGGATAAATCTCAAAACGGTTCGCCACTTGACCAGACTTGTCACGCGGAATTCTCTCCCGTTGTTTCACCGCAGCGATCGCAAACACCACTCACCGTCACCTCATAGCCATCAATTTTTAAACCCGCTCGGATGTTTTGAAACCCCAATCCCTCAAACGTATTCCAAGCAATATCTTCGATTTCACCACAACATTTACAACGGAAGTGATGGTGCGGCTGGACATTGGCATCATAGCGACAGACACCTTGCTCTAATAAAACTTCACGCACTAAACCCGCATCTCTCAAGGTTTGTAACGAAAGATAAACAGTCGCCTGTGAGGATGTGGGCGCGTTCTGATTAAGATCGTTCAAAATTTGTTCGGCAGTGGGGTGATCAGTGCGATCGCATAGGTTGGCATACACAGCAAAGCGCTGAGGAGTGACGCGCAACCCCTTAGATTTAAGTATTTGAACAACTTGATCCGCTTGCTTTTGCATATCGATTGAAGCTTGATTTGACAAGTCTTAGTTTGCTAGAACACAATCATAACATCTTCATTTAGGAATGACAAATATATTAAAGTTTTTCAAAGAATCAAATCATTAAGGCTATTGACTTATTACTATATAAGAATTATTCTTAAATAAGTTCGGAAACTTAAATCTTCTGAATAGCTTTTAATCACAACTTTTGACACCAACTCAGAGAAAAATATGGCAGTTATCGAAACCGTACCAAGCGTTGTTTTTAAGACCCGTGTGCGTGACGAGTCCGTTGAAGGACCTAACCCCTACCGTTGGGAAGACAAAACCACTGAAGATCTTTTTGCTGGTAAAAAAGTAGTGGTGTTCTCCTTGCCTGGTGCATTTACTCCTACTTGCTCCTCCAATCACTTGCCTCGTTACGAAGAGCTTTATGCAGAATTCCAAGCTCAAGGCGTTGATGCAGTTATTTGTGTATCCGTTAATGATGCTTTCGTAATGTTCAAATGGGGCAAAGAAGTCGGCGCTAATAATGTATTCTTGCTTCCTGATGGCGCTGGTGAATTCACTCGTAAGATGGGAATGCTCGTTGACAAATCAAATATTGGTTTCGGACTTCGCTCTTGGCGCTATTCGATGTTGGTAAATGATTCCAAAATCGAAAAAATCTTTGTAGAACCAGGTTTCTCGGATAACTGCCCTGTCGATCCTTTTGAAGTTTCGGATGCTGACACAATGTTGGCTTACCTCAAGGGTACTGAATCGGCTGGTGTATCGGCTCCTGTTCTAGCCTTTGTTGGTTAATCATTAAGGCAAGGGGCTTAAGCCCCTTGTTTTAGTAAAGTAAATAATAAGTAACTTATGTTTGGTTGCCATGAAACTCTCTAGCAAAAATCTTGACCAACGCCTTGATACTCTCTACGATGCGATCGTTGTCGGTGGGGGAATGGGCGGACTATCCGCAGCGATTTATTTAGCTCGCTATGGATTGAAATGCTTAGTGATCGAAAAAGGAAAAGGGCGATCGGTATGGATGCAAGATTTGCGTAATTATGTCGGACTCGATCCCCACACCCCAGGTCGTGACATTTTAAATCATGGTACAAAAACAGCCTTAGATTGGGGAGCCGATCATCTACGCGGTTATGTCGAAGATGTCACCGACGAAGGCGAAACTTTTGCCGTCAAAGTTAAAGTTGGTAAAACAGATAGCACTTATCCCATATTTCGTAGCAAGTATGTAATCGCGGCTTCGGGGATTATGGATAATTTGCCCAAGCTAGATGACATGCAAAATGTCTATGAATATGCTGGCTATACGCTTCATGTCTGTATGATTTGCGATGGCTATGATATGTGGGATCAGAAAGCAGTTTTAATTGCCAATACAGAAGGACAAATTAACGCGGCTTTTGTGTTGAACTGGTTCACGCCTTATATTTCGGTACTAACTCATGGTTTGTGCGAAGTGAGTGATGCGATGAAACAGAAGCTTGCCGATCATGGCTATCCATTGTACGAATCAGCGATCGCTAAGTTTCATGGTGAAAATCATCATCTTAGTGGAGTAGAACTCACCGACGGAACTATTGTCGAAGCGACCACTGGTTTAGTGGGCATGGGTTCTGTTTACCATAACCATTATCTCAAAGGGATTGCAGGATTGGAATGGGATGGACAGAATTTAGTAACTAATGAGATGGCGAAAACTAGTCACGATCGCATTTTTGCCCTTGGTGATTTGAAAAAGGGATTGAATCAAGTCTCGATCGCCGTTGCTGATGGTACGGTTGCCGCAACCCAAATTTGGCGCAACATCCGTCGTGCGAGTGAACCACGCAAATGGGAAGAGAATATTAAAGTTCCATTTGTGTAATTGCCTTCTAGCAAATTGAAGACCTCCCTCACCCCCAGCCCCCTCGCCTTGCGGGAGGGGAGCAAGATTTAATTATGTTCTTGTTCCCCTCTCCTGCGGGAGAGGGGCTAGGGGTGAGGGCTTTATTTTATTTATGTCGCACATCTTCGCAATAAGCCGTGACAGCCTGCGTAATCGTATCCTGCAAATCAGCATACTTTTTAGCAAATGGTGGTGCGTAATCGGATAGCCCCAACACATCATGAGTAACTAAGATTTGACCATCGCATTCTTGCCCCGCACCAATTCCAATTGTCGGTACAGGAATTAACTGCGTAATCTTAGCCGCTAACTCCGCAGGAATATTTTCTAGTAACAACGCAAAAATCCCCGCATCAACCAACTCCTTCGCCTGATGTAAAATCTCTTCGGCTGCTTCAGGCGTACCACCTTGAACACGATAGCCAATGCGATGCACCGATTGCGGAGTTAATCCCACATGCCCCATCACAGGCATCCCCGCTTGGACAAGCTTGCGGATCGTCTCTACCATATCGGGATAGCCGCCTTCCAGTTTGATACCCTTGGCCTCGGTTTCCTTAAAAATGCGCCCCGCCGATCGCATCGCTTCTTCCGTACTAATTTGATAACTGAGAAAAGGCATATCGACAATTAGTAACGCATGATCCACACCGCGCCCCACGGCTTGAGCATGGCGGATCATGTCATCAAGGGTCACAGGCAACGTGTTTTTGTAACCAAGAGCAACCATCGCCAGAGAATCACCCACCAAAATCATGTCCACACCCGCTTTGTCTAAAAGCTTCGCGATCGCATAGTCACAGGCGGTTAGGGCGACGATGGGCTTTTTTTGCTGTTTCCATTTTTGCAATTGGGCGATCGACACTGACATTGGGGCGTTCCTCATAGGTTACAGTTTAGCGGCTGGTCATCAAAAAATTAATAGGGCTAACTTCTACTGTAAACTTTTTAAAGCAAACGCAAAAGATTAATCGAGTTCGGTACGAGAATCAAACAGTATGAAAGTTGGACAAAGAGTTAAAGTTCGTGGTTTTAAAGATGGTAGCGGTAAAGCGATCGCTAGCAAAGTTGGCGAAATCGGCGTAATCAAAGAAGAAAAGATTATGGACGGTAGTAAATGGGGCTTCGTTGTCAAATTTCCTGACAGCACCAAGTCTTGGTTCTTTGCCGATGAGTTAGAATCCGTAGCCTAAAATAGGTTAAGGTGTTGCGCTTTGCACGACACCTTAACTACGACCAATTCCTATGGCAGATATTAACCGTCAAGATATCATTCGTGGCATGATGGCGGAAGTCGATGGACTGAGCTACAGCATGGCTTCAGCAAGTCTGGAAGCTGCACTCACTTGCATTACCCACGCCCTTGCTAACCACCAATCGATCATGTTGAGTGATTTTGGTAAATTCGATGTGCGTCATCGTTGCGCTCGCTCTGGCAGCCATCCGCGCACTCATCAACCAATCACCATACCTGAAGTTTTTGCTCCCCATTTCACACCCAGCCCCCATCTAAAAAAGCTGGTGCAGCCTAATGAGACAAACCCATGAGTCTAATTCTGACATTTCTCGGTAAAGGTGGTGTTGGCAAGACCACAACCGCGATCGCTGTGGCTCGTGCTTATGCCAACCAAAACAAACAAGTTTTATTCGTAGGACAGCAAGCGGGGGATAGTCTCAGTACAAGGCTGAGCACCGATCTTAGTAGCGATCCTCAACTGGTTTCACCTAATTTTGCGGCTGTGCATTTACAGTCAACGGTTTTACTAGAAAGATATTGGGACAGGATGAAAAATCTGGAAACCCAATATCTACGGACTCCTTTTTTTAAAGAGGTCTATGGGCAGGAATTGGGGATTTTGCCAGGCATGGACTCGGCGTTGGGGTTAAGCTTTTTGCGCGAACGTGATGCTGAAGGCAAATATGATGTGATTATTTACGATGGTCTTGGCGATCTCGAAACCCTACGCATGTTAGGAATGCCTGAGATTTTGGGCTGGTATTTGCGCCGCTTTAAACAAGTATTAACGGGTTCAGCGATCGGGCAAGCGATTTCTCCTTTTGTGGAACCAATCTTAAGAAGTATTCTCCAAGTTTCCAGCACCGATGATATTTCGCAACAGGCGGGAGAAATGTCGTCAGTATTAACACGCGGTCAAAAAGCGGTAAATGATCCCAGTCGCGTGGCTGCTTATTTGGTGACAACTGGCGATCCCTATGCGATCGCCACAGCAAAATATTTATGGGGCAGCGCTCAACAAGTTGGTTTAACCGTCGGTGGTGTGTTTGCTCGTGAGGCGATCGATGAATCCGATTTTGCCCCTTTAACCATAGCTCAAATTCCCGATCAAGTTACTGAGCTAGCTATTCCCGATCGCCTCAATCCAAATCTCTCTCCCAAGCCAATTGAGATTAATACCTTAACCAAACAAGTCAAACTATTTTTACCGACTTTTAACAAAAAGCAAGTGAAGCTGATCCAGTTAGGTCCTGAAGTGACGATTGAAGCAGGTGATCAGCGCCGCAATATTTTCTTGCCCAATGAATTAGCAGGGAAACAAGCCACGGGCGCGAAATTTCAAGACTCTTATCTAATTATTTCCTTCGGTTAAAAATATATGTTTTTTCGGTTGATTAGTCCCTTGCAATCATGGCGCGAAGGTAGTCGATTGCTGAGTGCAAAATTTTTGGGAGGGTTGTTAGTTTTGCTGCTGGCGACTTTACCATTTTTAGAAAATGCTCAGACTGGAGTGCTTGGCGCAGCCGTGGCGATCGCATGGTTGATGATGTGGCTAAGCGATCGCCGTGATGGGGAAGATCAAACAGTGCCGATCTGGACACCGATTCATTTGCCTTTCATTAGTTATTGGGCGATCGCTTTACTTGCCACCTTAATTTCGCCTGTAAGGGTCGCGGCGATCGATGGCATGGTCAAGCTGACAATTTATATGCTTGCCTTTGTGTCACTGAGTCGCCTAATGCGCTTGGGTTGGCGGAATATTTTCATCGCCGCCTACTTAATTTCGGCTTTGGTCGCCAGTGCTTATGGAGTACAGCAGTCGTTTCTCGGCGCACCCGAACTAGCGACATGGACAGATCCCACCTCGGAAATTGCGGGAACTACCCGTGTCTATAGCTTTCTTGGCAATCCCAATCTGTTTGCAGGATATTTGATGCCTGCTTTACCCTTGGGCGCGATCGCTGCCATCTATTGGCAGAGTTGGGGCATGAAGGCAATTGGCGTAATTACAGCGATTCTAGGAGCATTTTGCATTACTCAAAGTCAGAGTCGAGGCGGACTGATGGGTTTAGCTGCTGAAAGCTTTGTGATTGTATTGCTATTAGTCTATTGGTGGGGCAAACGTTTGCCGAAATGGACATTGCCAACAGTTTTTGGCGGCACGGCAGGAGCGATCGCCCTTGGCACTATTCTTGTACCAACATTACGCAAGCGGGTTGGCAGTATTTTTGGAACTGAAGATAGTAGTAATGCTTTTCGTGTAAATGTCTGGATGTCGGTATTGAACATGATCAAGGCAAAACCAATTTTAGGAATTGGACCTGGCAATAAGGCTTTTAATTTGGTTTATCCGCAATATCAGCGATCGGGCTACAGCGCCCTTGGTACTTATTCGGTTCCCTTAGAAATTACCGTAGAGACAGGAGTTATTGGCTTAATTTGCTACGGTTGGCTAATTTTTACGATTTTCCGTCAAGGTTGGATTGCTCTGAATCGATTGAGAAGCGATCGCGATGCTAGTGGTTTATGGATTATCGCAGCGATCGCCACTTTAGCAGGAATGATGGTTCACGGTTTAGTAGATACAGTCTGGTATCGTCCTCAAGTGCAGTTACTTTGGTGGTTAGCGATCGCCCTGATTAGCAGTTTTTATATAGTTCCTACGATAAATAAGGAGTCAGAGAACAGCAACTAGCAAATGAAAGCCCAGCTATTTGAGATGCTCATTTCCAGACGACCATTATCAGTTCAGGCAAACAAGCAAAATTTACAGAATTGGAAAGATTATATTTATGGTCGTGCAGTCAGATTCTTTGCAGCCTCAATTTGCTGAGGTACTCACCCTCATCAAAACTGCCCAGCAAAAGGTCATTGCTACCGCCAACCAAGAACTGATCAAATTGTACTGGAGGGTCGGTAAATACATCAGCGATCGCCTAGCTACCAGCGAATGGGGACAAAAAACGATCGAGCAGCTTGCAGCCTTTATCCAAAGCCAAGAACCTGAGCTGAAAGGATTTGAAAAGCGCAACCTCGAAAGAATGCGACAGTTTTACGAAACCTATCCAGATTCGCAAATTACGACCGCACTGCGGACACAATTGAGTTGGACTCACCATCGGATCATCATGTCACGCTGTAAGACTGAAGCCGAGCGGCTTTTCTACCTTGATCTCGCTGCCACCGAACGCTACAGCACCCGTGAACTTGATCGCCAAATTAATAGTGGTATCTTCGAGCGTACCTGTCTTGCCGATGCCAAACTTTTACAAACGAATCACCCTAAACCACTTGCTGGAATTTTTCGAGATAGTTACGTCCTCGATTTTCTCAACCTGCCTCCTAACCACTCCGAAAACGATCTAAAAAAAGCACTTGTCTCTTGCCTTAAAGGGTTTATCCTAGAACTTGGTCGAGACTTTACTTTTCTTGGAGAAGAATATCGCCTCCAAGTTGGTAATAGTGACTTTTTCATCGACCTCCTTTTCTACCACCGTGAACTCCAGAGCCTCGTTGCCTTTGAACTCAAAATCGATAAATTTAGACCTGAGTATCTTGGGCAGATTGAATTCTATCTCGAAGCTCTTGATCGTGAGATCAAAAAAACTCATGAAAATCCTAGTATTGGTGTCCTACTCTGCCGAGACAAAGATGATGAAGTTGTCGAATACGCTCTCAGCCGATCAATCAGTCCTACAGTTGTTACGGAATACGAAATCAAACTCATCCCGAAAGACCTTTTGAGAAGAAAGCTGAATGAGTTTTATGAATTACTTGCAAGCAAAAGCAAAGACGAGCAATAATTCTGAGAATGTCTAACACTGCGTTGGAGCGGACTATTCAAAAGCGATCTGCAAAAAACAAAGACGATCTGCGGCGGCTCAACTAAACCGTTATGCTAAAACGAAAAGTCCGTTGAGATTGTCTGATTTGATCCGAGATTGGAAAGCAAAAGTGGTTCTCTTCGTTGATGAGTTCCGAGAAGTTAACTTCACAGGCGAAGACGGCATAACACTACTTTGGATCGGACAGCCGAGAGATATTCGCGCTGAGTTCAAGGCGATCTCCTGAATAGCTATGGCGGTTCATTAATTTTGTCTTAACCAAGAGGGCGTAAGATTTGTAGACTGCGACTTAAAAATCTTAGAAAAATCTTAGAGGAGTTATAAAATGTCATTCATCATTTCCGCGATCGCCTCACTTGTCTCAGTAATCGTATTTTTCAGTAGTAAAAAATTAGTTGACAACCGCATCGCTCAAATCTCCATTAAAGCGATCGCGGGTTTAATCGGTGTATTAGCAGCACTTAATGCGATTTCGCGGATAGTCGTAGTTATTCCTGCGGGGAATGTTGGGGTAGAAGATTTTCAAGGTAAGGTCAGCGATCGCACGTTGCCAGCAGGTGTACATCCGATTAACCCTTTTGCCGATGTGATCCAATTCTCAACCAGAATCCGTGATGTCAAAGAAGAGATTGCCGCTACTTCTAAGGAAGGCTTAGCGCTGGGAATTGATATTAGCCTCCAATATCGGGTTGATCCAGCCAAGGCAGCAAGTATTTATCAAAATATTGGGGTTGAGGAGCGCGAGATTTTGATATCGAGATTTCGGTCAATTTCTCGCGAAATTGTCTCTGGATATCCAGCCGAAGCTGTATATGCCACTAAACGTGAGGAAATTAGTCTGAAACTTGCTGATAAATTGCGATCGCAGCTAGCTCCCCTTGGTTTTATCGTTGATGAGGCGCTTCTCCGCAATGTGAAAGTTCCTGAAACTCTGCAAGCTGCCATTCAGCAGCGATTGAAAGCGGAGCAGGAAAATTTGCAAATGAAATTTGTACTGGAAAAGGAAACACAGGAAGCCGATCGTAAGCGCATCGAGGCAAAAGGTCGTGCTGATGCTCAAAAAATCTTTGCGGAAGGATTAACTCCTGCGGTATTGCAATTGAGAGCGATCGAGGCAAGTGAAAAGCTAGCCCAGTCGCCAAATTCCAAAATCATTGTTTTGGGTGGTGGTCAAAATACGCCGTTGATTTTACCTGTTGATCGTGATGCAGCTAAAGCCGTTGCGCCAGCGCAACCATAAAAGCTATTCAAAGTGAGAGAAAAATGTAAGAACAATTCATGAATTGCCCTTACGTTTTTCTTGGTTTTCGGAATCAGTGTTCAATAAATTCGCCCCGTTTAGATTTGCGTCGGTGAGATTCACGTCATCAAGATTGGTATAGAGAAGATTGGCGTAACTGAGATTGCAACCATAGCAGTTTGCCCCAGTTAAATCTGCACCTTGCAGATCGGCAAACTCAAAATTTGCATTACTCAGGTCTGCGCCGCGTAAATTCACATTTTGCATAGATGCTCCCCTGAGAATTGCACCACTTAAATTTGCGCCCCCCAGATTCACGCCGCGTAGATTAGCATTACTTAAATCAGCATTCGTTAGATCAGTAAAGCTCATTGTCGATCGCTCTAAATTTGCGCCATGCAGATCCGCGCCACTTAAATCGGTTAGGTCGAGGTCAGAATCTCGCAAATCAGCACTAGTCAAATTGATCGCCGTCAGCTTAGAACAAGACAGTTTCAGCCCCGAAAAGTTTTCGCAGTCAAAATCCTTGCGCCCCATCTCATACATTTGCTTCAACGCCATTCCCATCGCAAATACATTGGGAACGTGAGGTTTTAGAAAGTAAGGTTTTGGGTTTTGGGTAGACATCATAGCGATCGCTCTCTGGCTGGGACTTATGGGTGCTGGCAGCTATATGCAAGTAACCTCTAACTATCTAAATATAAGGCGATCGGCATAGATAACACTTCACCCTATAGGATTGCATGGGCGCTTTGCGCTAGCATGAAAATCAAAGAATAGTTTAAAAGTGCCGCGAAGCGGCACTTTTAAACATAATTGGAGTAATAATCATGAAGTTAGCTACGATTGAATTAATCAAAACTATCAAACCTCACCCCAATGCCGATCGCCTTGAACTAGCGCAAGTGTTGGGCTTCACCTGTGTTGTTCCCAAAGACAAGTACAAAGTTGATGATTTGGTAATTTTTATTCAGCCTGACACCGTGCTACCCAATCACCCTTGGACAGAGTTCTATAAAAAATTCTCCAAGAATCGGGTGAAAGCGGCAAGATTGCGTGGTGAATGGTCTTATGGAATTGTCGAAAGTTTAGATTTACTTCCTGATGGATTGGCAGTAAGTGAAGGAATGGAAGTTGCTGACTTACTAGAAATTATCAAGTATGAAGCTCCGCAACCAGTCCAGCTTGATGCGAAAGGATATCTACCTTTTTCTATTCCCAAAACCGATGAGGAAAGATATCAAAATATTGATTTGACTGACCTTTTTGGAAAAGTAGTTGATGTATCTTTGAAGGTGGACGGACAGAGTTTTACAGCTTTGTATAAAGATGGATATTTTGGGGTTTGTGGTCGGACGATGGAATATTATCTCGACAAGCAAAATCCCTATACGGCGCATGTGAAGCGATATAACCTAGAGGAAAAACTGAGTGGCTATTGTCAGAAATATGGTGTTAATCTTGCCTTGAGGGGAGAAAGCTATGGCAAGGGTATTCAGGCTAACAATAACAATCCTCACAGTAAACTGGAGCGAGGATTATTTTTTTTCAGCGCTTATCTAATTACGGAAAGGCGCTACACTTCGCCGAATGAACCTCATTATGTGGAATCAGTTTGTCATGAACTTGATCTGCCCTATATTCCAATCATCGAAAAAGCTGTACCTCTAACCGAGGTTTTGATTAAGAAATATGATGAGGATCTAACGGAGATTAATGGGCTACCCTTTGAAGGTGTAGTGATTAAGGGTAAAGGCTTTTCTTTTAAGGTGATCAATAAGTATTATGACAGTAAAAAATAGGGTCGTAGTTAAGGATAGGCGACTCGAAGCGCCGCCTATCCTTAACTTATATTTAGAATGAGTTAGAATAGTGGGGATAGACGACTTGTCGCCTATTCCCGTCCTTGTATTGGTTAATGGAGTTGATCATGGCAAAAGAACAAAAGGGAAATAAAGAGTCTAAAAAGCCTAAAAAAGATTCATCTGAGAAAAAGGAAAAGAAAGATCCTAAAAGATACGATTAATCTTTGATAATGTAGGGGCAATTCATGAATTGCCCCTACATTTTTTTGTATCATATTTAACTGAAACCTGCTATACAGTCTATTGAGTGAGGCTTCAAGTATTACAGAGAAAAGTTTAAAATTGCCGCGAAGCGGCAATTTTAAACTTTTCTCTGGGTTTTATATCAGCGCAAGGCGCTGTAAGTCCATCGTCAGTTATTAATTATATGAGCAAAGAATTTGAATCGATCAGCGATCGCTTACCACCCCAAAATATTGAGGCTGAGGAGGCTGTCTTGGGGGGGATCTTGATCGATCCAGAGGCGGTATCGCGGGTGCTAGATACTTTGCGGGCGGAAATGTTTTATGTGGCGGCGCATCAGGAGATTTTTAGGGCTTGCTTGATTTTGCATAACCAGTCCAATCCCACGGATATGATGAGCTTGACCACATGGCTAAGCGATCGCGATATGCTCGAAAAAATTGGCGGTCAAACCAAAATTGCTCAGCTTTGCGATCGCACCGTCAGTGCTGTCAATATTGATTTTTATGCTCAACTGGTTGCTGATAAATATGCGCGGCGCAAGCTGGCTGAAGCGGCGCGGGGTGTGGTTGAAATTAGTTATAGCAATGAACTTGAACTGGCTCAATTACTCGATCAATCAGAACAGAAAATTTTTGCAGTAACACAATCACGGGCGCAGCAGGGATTGGTTCCAGCCAGTGACATTCTCACTAAAACCTTTAGCGAACTAGAAAGCCGATTTAATTCGCTTGGTACAGGCAATAACACAGCAACAGGACTGATTACAGGGTTTTATGATTTCGATGCCATGACCAATGGCTTACAGCGATCAGATCTAATTATCCTCGCAGGGAGACCGTCAATGGGGAAAACGGCCTTCGGTCTAGAAATAGCGCGAAAGATGGCGGAAATCCATCGATTACCTGTGGCAATTTTTAGTTTGGAAATGTCCAAAGAACAGTTAGTTTATCGTCTATTGGCGAGTCAATCAAAGGTGCGTTCTAGCGATATGGGCATTGATAGTAATCGCCTCCGCACTGGACAAATTAGCGAAAATGAATGGGGAACTGTGGCGATGGCAATTAGTGGGTTGTCGGATTTGCCACTTTTTATCGATGATACGCCCAATCCGCCGATTACAGAATTACGCTCCAAAGCGAGACGTTTACAATCAGAAAAAGGTGGTGTACTGGGGCTAATTTTGATTGATTATTTGCAATTAATGGAAGGTTCAGGTTCCGACAATCGTGTTCAAGAAATATCGAGAATTACGCGATCGCTAAAAGCACTGGCTCGTGAATTGAATGTTCCAGTAATTGCTCTATCCCAGCTAAGTCGTGGCGTAGAAGCGAGAACAAATAAGCGTCCGATGCTTTCTGACTTGAGAGAATCTGGAAGTATTGAACAAGATGCGGATTTGGTAATTAATCTATATCGTGATGAGTATTACAATCCCGAAACTCCCGATCGCGGTGTAGCCGAAATCATTATTGCGAAGCATCGTAATGGTCCCGTTGGTACTGTCAAGTTACTATTTGAACCACGCTTAACCAAGTTTGAAAATATGGCTTCAGGAAGAAATTAATCGCTCAATCATCCAGAACTTATATAGCAATCCGAAATGATTTATAGCTTTTTAAGAGTTGTGAGAGTCGTACCCGCAGGGTACGACTCTCACAACTCTTTTCGGTTTGCTATAGCAGTCCTAAATCATTTATGAGAAAAATAGGGCTTCGACTTCGCTCAGTCAAGCATATACGCTGGCTGAGCGAAGTCGAAGCCTCTCACAACTCTTTTCGGGTTGCTATATTACGAGCGGAATGCGGGTTAATTATAGGCTAGGTTCCTTTTAAAAATATTTTCCCAATCAACTGTTGGATTATTCACAACTTCTTGATCATAAATATCATCTATAGCCAAACTAAAATCAATTAGTCTTTTTGCTTCCGCTTTCGCCAATTCATTTTTTATCGATATATTTTCACTGGTTAGCTTTTGCAGAAAATTCAATTTAGATTGATGGAACATAACGTGGGTATCTGTAGAATTACAAGAGGAACCTTCGCGCCTATAGTAAACATGGAGAGGTTCAGGAGTAAATCCAATCACTTCCAGATTATTGAAAAAAGACATCAAAAACACAAAATCCTGCATTCTCGGAAAATCAATGTCATAGAATAGATCGGGAGTCGTGATTTGCTTTAGGGAATTTGCATTCTACTTGAATCTCGAAATTGCTTTCGGCTGAGCCTTCGGTGAGCATGGGAATACCTGCTTTACCGCCAATTTTGAGGCTGAATTTGAGTGTGATTTTATCGACTTCGACTGTGCTTAAGTTGCGAAACGCGCCGATCGCGTAGGTAGTGTAGCCGCGAATGGTGCTATGCACTTTTTGAAGATCGACAGGAGTTAAATCAGTAGAGCGATAACCTTCTTCGTCATCGGGTTCATCAAGTGGTTCTTTAGGGGCAATGTAAATTGAGAATTCTTCGCCGTTTTCGTCTTTGACTACGAGTTGTTGCACTTCCGACATCTTGACTAACCTCAACAATGATGATTATTATATAAGCATAACCTATCATCGAATTTCGATTTTTTAAAATTATGGCTAAAATTGCTCTTGTAATTGGTGTTGCTCGTTATAGCAATTTTAATAATCTCGAAAAAACAGTTAAAGATGCGGGGGCGATCGCTCAGATATTAGAACAAGAGGGCAATTATGTTATTGAGGCTTTACCGCGCAAGTTAGATCCGAATAATGAAAGTCGTTATGAGTTCGATGCTGATCCGAAGAAAGAGGTTAAGCATAAAGATATGCTGGCAAAGATTAAATCTTTTTTAGGGGAACAAGCAAAGGGGAAAGATGCATTGATCTATTTCGCGGGGCATGGGTTTGTTGCCAAAAATGATGCAGATGATAATATTGGTTTTTTTGCATCGACGGATTCTAGTAAGGACGGACAGAATGGTTTAAATTTTGACATTTTCACTAAGCTGGTGGCAAAGTCGGAGCTAAAGAGTTTGGTAGTATTGCTAGATTGCTGTCATGCGGGGAATTTATTGGAACGCAGCCAATATCAGGGGATGCAAAAAATATTCAATGAGAAGAGTTATTATTTGATGGCAGCTTGTCAGGGTACGGAACGTGCTAGGGAAGGAAAGGATCATGGTATTTTTACGGCGGGGATTTTGAATGTTTTGCAGTCAAAAATCAAGGAAGGGGAAAGGATCGATCTGGATATTTTGTTTAGTGAGGTATCTAAGCAATTACAACAAAGCGGTCAGGAAGTTATTCGCACGGCTGGTGGTGGTGCGATTACGTTGGTTGAGAAGGCTAGGGGAAATGTTTCGGCTGTAATTGATGAAAATTGTCCTTATGTGGGGCTGCAAGCATTCGATCAAACGACTGCTAAGTATTTTTGCGGTCGCGATAGTCAGATTGCTTTGTTGTTGAGCAAGATTGAAGCTTATCGATTTGTGCCTGTGATTGGGGCATCGGGTAGCGGTAAGTCATCGCTGGTGAAGGCGGGTTTGATACCTGCGTTGGAAAAACAGGGTTGGTGCGTACTGCCGCCGATTAAGCCTTGGGTCAATCCGTTAATGCTTTTGAAGCAAGCTTTGGTAAAGCAGTTTTATAAGTTACCTAAAGAAATTCAGAAAGCTTATGCAAGGATAGAGGTAGAAGGCTTGAATGCAATTTTACCTGAAGGATCGCAGCGAGTTTTACTAGTGGTCGATCAATTTGAAGAATTATTTACAGTTTGTACCAACGAGGAAGAGCGAAAGGAGTTTATACAGTTGCTAGCGGAAGGATGTGATCGCGAGGGACGTTTGACGATCATCACGACGATGAGAGCGGATTTTGTGGAACAAGCCCTGCAATATACTGCTTTGGCAAAGTTGATTCAACGTGATCGTGCATTTTGGTTAGTTCCATTGGAACCATCAGAAATCAGGGAAGTGATCTCCGCACCTACCAAGATGCAAGGCTATGAAATAGACGAAGGTTTATTGGAAGTAATTTGTCAGGATGTGGAAGCTGAAAGAGATAGTTTGCCATTATTGGAGTTTGCTCTGACGGAACTATGGGAAAGACGCGATCGCCAAAATCATCGATTGACTTTGACTGCTTATACAGAGATGGGTAAGTTACGCGGCGCGTTGGATCGTCATGCCAAGCGGTTGTATGAGGAGTTGCTATCGGATTTGGAACGCGATTGGGCGAGACGGTTATTTTTGCAATTGGTGCGGACTGTGCAGGATGTAAGGGATACGCGGCAGCGTCAAGCCAAACAAGTTTTGTTAGGGATGGCGGCTTCAGAAAATGATCGAGAGGCAATTGCTGATTTGTTAGAAATTTTTGCGGGGGCTGAGGGGCGGCTGTTGACAATGGGTGAAGAGAATAATACTGCTTTTGTAGATTTGGCGCATGAGGCGCTGATGGATGGTTGGCAAATGTTTAAAGACTGGCGATCACAGGATAGGGATTTGAGAAGACTCTGCGATCGGGTAAAGGATGCTTTTGAGGAATATCAGAATGCGTTAGATAAGGACAAGTTTCTATTGCCTGAAGGTGTGTTTGCTCAAATCGAAGAAGTGGAATCGGCAATTAACGATTACCTCACGCCCGAACAACAGGAATTTGTTCGGCGAAATCGTTATAAATATAAGCCTTGGCTCGATCTCTCGAACCTGCCTGAAACGGTGGATATTCCTAGCGGTACGTTTTGGATGGGATCGCCTGAAGGAATAGGTAATAAGAATGAGAAGCCCTATCACCAAGTCACAGTGAAAGCGTTTCGGATGGGTAAATATCCAGTCACTCAGGCACAATGGCGGACGGTGGCGATGTCACCCAAGATCGAGATTGATTTAAGTCTATCTCCTTCACGCTTTCGCGACGAAAACAGCCCTGTAGAACAGGTGAATTGGTACGAAGCTCAGGAATTTTGCAAGCGGCTATCAAATTTGACAGGAGATGTCTATCGTCTGCCTAATGAAGCAGAATGGGAATATGCCTGTCGTGCGGGAGCGAATGATTATAGCGAATATTACTTTGGCAATGATGCAAGTCAATTAGACGAATATGGCTGGTATGCCAACAATAGCGGCGATCGCGTGATCGATTCCGACAGCATTTGGGAAAAGGTTGGCAAAGATTCCAATCGCTACTGGGCAGAACTAAGCGAAAACAACAACCGCACTCATCCTGTAGGTCGGAAATTACCTAATGTTTGGGAACTTTACGATATGCATGGCAATGTTTGGGAATGGTGTACCGATGATTGGCATGATGATTATGAAGGAGCGCCAACTAATTCACAGATTTGGGCAAAAGATATTAAGAATTATGATGATGGTGGCGAACCAAAAAAGCTGCTGCGTGGTGGTTCGTGGTACAACTACGTTAGGCTTTGTAGGTCTGTATATCGCTACTCTAACAGCGTGCGTTATCGGAGCGACAGCTATGGTTTTCGGGTTGTTTGCCTTCTGTTGTGAGCGTTCCCTTCTCGATTCTTTTGCCCTCAGCCCTTTGCACTTTTTTATCTCCCCCTCGCTGTCGCAAGATTTTTTTGGATTACGAAAAGACAACCCAATCCGTTCTAGTGGAAAATAGTTAGTGTCACGAATTTTTCGCCGATGGCTAATTGTTTCAGGGAGTTGCCTTAACTAAGTTAGGTTTTCTTTAAAAAATACAAATTTTTGGTAAATGATAATGTTGGGCGATCGCGGTGTTGTCTATTGTGTAACAAACAATAGAGTTTATTTAGAATCGGCTTTAACCAGTGCGCTAATTTTGCGGAGCCTAGAGCCTGAATTACCGATCTCGATCGGTTCTAATCTTCCTCTTTTAAATAAACTATCAAGTGAACTTTCTCTCACTCAGAACAATATTTCTACAATATTTCTGAATACTCCAGACGGGTTGACAGATCATCCTTTCGTCTCGCGTTATCTAAAAACTGATCTGATCAACTGGAGTCCCTACCAAGAAACGCTCTTTTTAGATGCTGATATTCTGCCCTGTTTGCCAATTGGTGACTTGTGGAGATATCTCGATCAAGCTGCGATCGCGATGGTACTCGATCGCCTGCCTATGGTGGAAATGTGCGATCATATTTCTGAAGAAGAGAAGTTATATACATTGGGAAAAATTCCTGCTCTTTCCAAACAGTTTAATAGTGGTGTGATGCTCTGGCGCAATAATGCCGAAACTCAAAAATTATTTACTCAATGGCAGAGTGATTGGCAAGTCTTCCAAAAACAGGATCAATTAGCCCTTGTGCGGGCGTTGCATCACACCCAAATTTCTGTGGCGGAAATTCCGAGAACTTACAATGGTTCTCCCAGAGATTCAGTTGACTTAATTAAAGAAGGACATAAAATTTATCTTCTGCATTGCTGGGGGGGGATGGTTGCATCAGGAGAATTTCGCCAATTTGCGGAATCCCGCTATCCAGAAATTGTTGATAAGGTTGACTTACTGATGTCGCTTGTTCATGTCTCTTGATGTCTCTTGATGATTTGGGCAAACCATGACTCTAAGCGATCGCCCCAGACTTCTAGAGAATATTCTGCTTCTACCTGTTGACGGCAAGCGAGGCGATCAATTTGATCTAAATGGGAAATTGATTCGATTAAACCCGCAACACTTCCCATTTCCACTAAAAATCCTGTCTTGCCATGTCTGACAATTTCTTTTAATCCACCGCTACTATAGGAAATCACAGGCACACCACAGGCAAAAGACTCGATTACCACATTACCAAAGGCTTCTATCCATCGAGGAGTCATCAACAAAGCTGTACATTGTCCCAGTTTTTTTTGGAGATCATCGGTCGATAGAAACCCTTCGTAATGGATTGTAGCTTTGGGAAAATCTTGTTGTACCTGTTGCCAATAAGCTTCGTCTTGAATAAATCCAAAAACATGTAATGGTAATCCCGTGGCTTGGGCGGCGGCGGCGGCATCTTCTAAGCCCTTTTCGGGAGAAATCCGTCCTACCCAGCCAAGGCGGCGACCTTCGGGCTGCGCCACAAAATTGTATAAGGTGACATCCACACCATTGCTAATTAGAGTTAAGCGATCGCCATCACTAAAAGTATCCGCACAGGTGCGCGTAGAAACAGCGATCGTCTCAGGGAAGAGTCTTGAGGTTTTGCTGATCATCGCATCAATTACGGGCGACAGTGAAGCCATACTGATCCAATGGGCGATCGGGCGATCAAAAAATGGTGTGAGGTAGAGCGGTAGCCAGTCATAGGCAAAATTGAAGATCAAATCGAATTGCTCTTGAGAGTCTCTGGCATAGCTCCACATATTCTCTAAAACAGAGTTTTGTGGCAGCACAACTGTATCCGCGCTAATCTTAGTTTGCGCCGAGACTTGGAGAGTTCCACTAATTTGGGTCAATTTTGCCACATTAGTTTGGGAACCCTCAGGCGCGACAATTTCCACTTGATGCCCCTTCGCAATTAAGGCTTTAGCGGCATTTTGCAGAGCTAGCTCAACTCCGCCCCCAACTCCAGAGCCTAATGCTCCAACAGGTGTAGACATGAATAGTAATCGATAGGAACTTTTTTTCTTTACGCTCACTTCACGCATCTCGCTCACTTCACTCATTTTCTAACCTGTTTTTATGGAGTTTTAGGTTTTTACAGCGATTAGTATAATATACTCATCATGCAATCAAACAGTTGATTTGATCATCATTATCACCATAAATTTTACTAAATCCTATGAGCTTTGCCGATCGCAAACTAAATCTCGATTCTTCTTGGCGGATTGGGGAAGACGCTTTTTCGACAATTGTTGAGAAAATCACGGAATTACTTAACAAAAAGAATGCTAATCAAAGTTGTATTGTTGAATTTGGTAGCGGCGTTAGTTCGATTCGGTTAGCGTTGAACTTTCCTAATACTAATATCATTTCCATTGACGGCGATCGCGAATGCTATCAAGAAACACAAAATCTTGCCCTAGAGTTCCTGCAACCATCAGAGCTTTTTGAACTGAAATATCATCCTTTAAGTTTTCGAGAATATGGCTCTGGCAAAATTTTGTCTTATACCCAAGATCCCACATTTCAGCCTAAATTCCCTATCGATTGTGTGATTATTGATGGTCCGCCATTCTATACATTGCGAGGCAGAGAAGCTTGTTTATATCAAGCATACGAACAACTGCGTGTTGGGGGATTAGTGATTTTGGATGATTTTAATCGAGAAATCGAGCAGACTATTCTCAAAAATTGGTTGTCAGTTTATCCCGATAGTTTTGAAGTGGAAATCCTAGAAGTAGGACATCACCTTGCTGTACTGGAAAAGAAGCAAGCAGTGACAGCTAACTGGACTGGTGAGGCGAAATGTCAAGATAGTCTAGAAGTTAACGACAAGTATCAAAAAATTGTTTCTGCGTTGCTTAACCTTGAAAATGCCGATATTGCTAGTCTGGTAAATTATTTACCAAGTCATATTGTGGTTAAGTCTCTGCAAAATAAAGATAATCTGGACAATTTTTTAAGAGTAATGTCGGCAATTCAGAAGACATATCAGCAAGCATCTGAGGGCTTATATAGAGAAGATATTCATGGCATTCAAGACTCATCTTTGACTGCTCAGGAGTTACTCCAACTACAAATAGAGAGCTTCTGTTCTTGTTTGCAACTGTTGGATTTGTAGCTTCCTGCTTTAATAGGATTGCGGCGCAAAGCGCCGCAATCCTATTTTTTAACTCATTCCTAATAAGCCCTTAGTTAGCCGCTTAATGGCAGCACCTGCAACATCGCGATAACGCATATCACCACAGAATATTCTACCCATACGCCGACTAGCACTTGGTCTCTTGATGCCCATTTTGTAGCCAAAACTGGGGACACGATAAAAAATAGAGCCAATGCGCTGCGCCCATGCCATATCTTCGCCCCATTCTTCTTGAACTGTGGCGGTATATTGTTTAAGTGCATCGGCGTTACCCGCGATCGCTTGATCGATCGCTTTACCTCCTAGCATTCCTGTCAACAGCGAAGGACGAATCCCCTCAGCTGTAAAAGGATCGACAATACAAGCGGCTTCTCCTACTAGCAGAGCATTTTGAGTATGCAGAGGTTGATTGCCATCCCAAAGAGAAATGGGATGACCAAATTGTTTCATGGAAGTAATGTCAATGCCAAATTTCTGAGCATAGTTCGCAGTAATTTCTTTCAGATTTTGCTTCTCACCCCCGAAAAATGTCCCCGCACCAATAGAATAACCATCAATTTTAGGGAAATTCCAAATATAGCCATTCTGGACTGAGCCAAAATCAAAATGAATCGTATCAATATTTGGATGATCAGGATGAGGAGTCTCTACTTCTAGGGCGGCTCCCATACGCCGCTTACGCTCTTTAAAGCCTAACCACTTTGCCATAGAACCTCTGGCTCCATCCGCCGCAATTAGATACTTTGTTTCTAGTAGTTCTGTTTCACCAACGCGTTCTGTTTTGACCAACCAGCGATCGCTTTTCCATTCAATGCCGATAACGCCTGTATGATCGCGAAGTTCTACACCTAGTTTTTGTCCTTGCTGAACAAGATAATGATCAAATATATTACGACGCACCATCCATACGGGATCAAGATCGGTTAGCTCCACCACTTCAGGATCGCCCATTTGCCATGTATAGCAAATTTTGTTGACCGTTAGTGAAATTGCTGGCTTAAAGTCAAAGTCAAACCACTCTTGTACCATTGGCGAGACACCACCACCACAGGGCTTGTATCGGGGCAGGCTCTCTTTTTCTAGCAATAAAACTGAACGTCCAAGTTTTGCTAAATGATAGGATGCTGAACCACCAGAGGGCCCTGCCCCAACAACAATGCAGTCGTACATAATAAAGAAGTTTATTTTAAATGGTTTTAAATGATATTACAGGAAAATCTTTTAGATCTTACCTTAGAGTGCCCATTTATTCTTTGATTACTTGCCATTGGGTGACAGGACGCATTGGTTTCCAGCCCAAAAAATGTCCGATCGCTTCAGCACGCTTAATCGAAATTTGCGTGAGCGTACCACCATATTTTTGTTGGCATTGAAAGAGTTTCTGCTCTCCCTCAAGGGTGACAACATTGGCGACTAAACGTCCCCGCGATCGCAGGTTATCCCAACAAGTTTCCAACAAATCGGGAACTGTCAAACCACCACCGATAAAGATCGCATCAGGTATTGGTAAACCTTGCAGAACTTCAGGTGCAGCACCTGCGATGATGTTTAAATGGGGAGTACCAAGGGCGATCGCATTGTCGGCAATAAAATGTGTGCGAGACTTCTCAATGGCGATCGCTTGACAACGGGGATGACTTCGCATCCATTCAATGCTAATAGAACCGCAGCCAGCACCCACATCCCAAAGCAATTCCCCTGCATTAGGAGCCAGAGCCGATAATGTTATGGCTCTAATTTCGCGCTTAGTTAATTGTCCATCGTGATGATATGCATCATCGGGAAGTCCCACCATTCGCGATAGAATTTTGGCTTCAGGATTGGGAATACATTCAACGGCGATCGCATTAAGATCGGCAAATTCTGGCAAGTTCTCTAATTGATTGGCAAGGGTGGAAATAATTCGTTCGTTTGTACCATTGAGATGTTCTAAAACCGTGATTTTACTATTGCTAAAATGGCGATCGCAGAGAATATTAGCCACAATTTGCGGTGTTTCTTTACCTGAACTCAGGATTAGCAGTTTTGCATTTGGATAAATATATGCTTGTAAAAGCGAGGTAGGACGACCGCATAGGCTCGTGGTTTCCACGCCATTGATTGACCATCCTAAACGAGCGCAAATCAAGCTAAAAGTGGAAACTGAAGGGATAATTAGGACTTCTTCTATGGGAATTCTTTTTAATAAAGTTGTGCCAATCCCAAACCAGAGTGGATCGCCGCTTGCCAAAACACATACTGATTTGCCGCGATAACCAATTATTTGTTGAATAGTTTTTTCAATGGGAGATTCCCAAACTATACGCGATCGCCTATCTTCTGTTGAGTCTGGTAACATTGACAAATGGCGATCGCCACCAATTACAATTTCGGCGTTATCAATTAGCGATCGCGCCGTTGCACTTAATCCAGATAAACCATCTTCACCAATACCGATTACTGAGAGCCATTTTTTAGAATTCATTAGCTAGATTTCATTGATTAATTGATGTTATGTGGAAGGAATTCTTGCGATCCTCAATATTGAGGGCTGGCACGGGGGCGCAGCCCCTACAGGACATTGAATTATTCAGGTAGGGGCAATGCCTCCGTGCTTGCCCTGTGACGCTAGTAGCTAGAGATTCATCATCTACGTTCCACATAACACATTGATTAACTTAAGCACTTTTAAAGAACCGAATGATTTCGCGGACATTATCTAAAAACTGACCATCAGTACTCAATTGCGTGATCGCCTGTTGTGATTCTTTGGATAAGCGCTGATGATCACGCTCATTAGTGGCACGGAGATCTTCAATATTTGCGCCTAATCGCGATAAATCCCTGCGTGTTTCCGATGAAAACTGCTCATATTTTGTTGCCAAGGAATAGGGATTTTCCGTATTTAGCTGCTCATTAATTAAGCGTACCGATTCTTCTAAATTGGCAAAACGTTGACTGAGAAGCATGATATCTTCGCGAGGATAATTGATTTGTTGCAAAATCGCTCGCAAACGCTGAGAGATATATTCATAAGCACTAATCGCAGGACGTAAAATCGTTAATAACAGTGCAGCGATCGCCCCCACATAACCAATAGTGCCAACACCATTAGCTGCGAGAAGATACAAAGCGATCGCGGATATCAGATGTAAAACAATGGCAATAATTAGCGATCGCGTCTGTAGCGATCGGACGTAGGGAAGTTGATCTTCATCAACATTGATTCCATTCTGTCGAGAAATAGCCGCTTGATCGAGAACGGATTTAGCCTGAAAGTAAACATTCCAAGGCACAGTGACGATGATGATTAGCCATATAAAAATGCTTGCGCCAATTAGCCAATCAATGAAGTTTCCCAATGGTAAATGGAGCCACTGAGTTAGCCCAAATCCTGCCAAAAATAGGAGCAACAAAGCGCCGAGCCAACCAATAAATTTATCCATTTGATTTGCTAATCTTTAAAATTATTGGAAGCCAGATCAAGTGTCACCTGACGAAATTGCAGAAAGTCCATTGGATCGACAGCATTTTTACCGTCGGGCTGCACTTCAAAATGCAGATGTGGTCCCGTACTGCGTCCTGTCGTACCAACTTCGGCGATCGCTTGTCCTCTGTTTACAGTTTGCCCCTTGGCGACATACACCGTATTGGCATGGGCATAAAGTGTCACTGAGCCATCATCATGACGCAACTCGACAATATTGCCATAGCCGCCATCCGTCCAACCTGCATCAGTAACTAAACCATCCGCCGCCGCAAAAATCGGTGTACCCGTAGGAGCCGCAAAATCTATGCCCTTATGCAATTTACGTTCCCCTGTGACAGGATGGACACGCCACCCAAACCCTGAACTAATTTCTCCCGTAACGGGAGCAATAAACTTGGCAACACTATTCAGGTCGATCGCCGCAATACTTTGGGGCAGTTGCATCGTCCATTTTCCTGGCTGAGATGACTTGAGTTTTAAATCTTGGGGATTAAGGGTAATATCTGGCGAAAATTCCACAACCATTCGCGTTGTATTCGCATCAACCTGACCAACGCGCACAGAGTCAACCCCTTTTCCCACACGTCTTCTCACCGTTGGTCCTTGATAGACAATCCCTGGTAAATCAATCACGATCCGCGTGGGATTGCTAATTACAGTTCCCTTGGGATCGATATCATCTTTGACTGAGAACTCAATCTTACTATCTGCTAAATCATATACAAATGTTTCTAGGCGATTAGCATGAGCCGTTGGAGATGCGATCGCCCAGCTACCAATCAATCCTGCAAAGGTGAGAGATAGCAACCGCAAATTAACTGATTGGACAAGCGATCTAGTCAGCGATCGTACCTCAGCCGTGGGTAGATACTTCGGCGTTAGATTAGGCAATAAATTAGACCTGTGGTGGGAGCGAAAAATAAAGTTTGGCATGGGAATGCACTGCTGTAGGACGTGAGGGAGCAAGCTACAAGCTGAAATAATTTCCTAAATATTTGGGGTAAGAACGGCGTAACAAGAACGAGAGAGATTCTACATCACTTTTGCGTAATTGTGACAAACTGCGATCGCCTTAGCTACTTTGATCGGATTTTATCGGCAATATATTTGGCGATTTTAGCTGAAGCTCCCGCTACGCCCATACGCTCTAAACCATTGCGCCCAACTTCTTGAAAATAGTCAGGATCTTGCAAAATTTCATGGAGAACATCGGCGACTTGAGCAGGTTTATCGATTAAATTAATCGAGCATCCTAATAAGTCAGCTTGCTCCTCCGCAAATTGGCGCGTAAATTGAGGACCAAGCCCTGCGATCGTGATTACAGGTTTACCTAAACCAACCATCTGCTCGGTCGCGGTTCCTGCCATTGCCAAACCCAAATGTGATTGAGCTAAACAATCATTAAAACCTTCTTTTAATAATAATAGTCTGGCATTCTGCACTTTAAAGGTAATTTCATCAAAACGCTGCCAACCTTTCTGAATAATACTTTGGGCGATGATTTCTAGGTCTAAATCAGGAGCGATCGCTACTAAAAAATGCACATTATGGGGAATTGTCCGCGCCACAACTTGGGCGCATAACATCAAGGTCATCCAGTTTTCATAGGATTCTGGCGCTCTCGAACCGGGTAAAATCGCTACCGCCCAATCATTTTCGCCAACTCCAAATTCCTTGCCCTGCGGTTCCAATCCATCCATCATCGAGTTACCCAGATAGATCGCGGGTAATTTAAACTCACGATTCAATAGTTCAGCCGTCAATAAATCGCGGACAAATACAGCCTTGCAGCGATCGCTCTTCATCAGCGCACGTTCCCAAGGGAAAAAGATCGAGCCACCAAAGGGCTTTTTGATGTCAGGTAACAATCCTTTGCGATCGCGCCAATAATATTCAGATTTGGCGGTCGCGACAAACGCAAAATTACAGCCACCGAACTTAGCGGGTAGCCAAGCAAATAGTAGTGGCACAATGTCGCCGACTGCCAAAATTAGGCGATTACCATGACGGCGATCGCGTGACCATTGCCAGACAAACCCCAACTGCTTGCTGGTTAATCCAACTAAACCACTTTTAACATCACGCGCCAGTTGACGATTATCCATCCGCACAAATCCCCCCGATGGCATCGCCTGTGTATACTGCTCCACAATTGGTATCTCTGCCTTGCGATAAGCATGTCCCACACCAACCATCGGCAAGGCGATCGCCGAAAATCCTAATTTTTTCAGTTCAATACAAATACGAGCAGCGATGAGATCCTCACCATGTCCGTTACTGATACATAAAATTTCCACGGGATACCAAAAATCTCTATTCAACTGTAACTTTAATAGAAACCGTGACACTATGCTTAATCGGTCGTTATGTTAAAACAAAAAATTAGCTTTTACCTTGATGACATCACCACCCAAAATGGACGGTCGATTAACATTGCGATCGCTTTGCTGGTGATCGCTTCAGCCGTAAGTTTTGTCGCCCAAACCTTTGATATATCTAATGATGTCCGCCTGAGTCTAAATTCGTTGGACAACACGATTTTGGGGACTTTTGTACTGGAATATTTACTGCGGTTATGGTGCGCGGAGGAGAAACTCAAATATTGCTTTAGCCTCTATGCGATTATCGATCTCTTGGCGATTTTACCTTTTTTGTTAGGGGCGATTAACCTGCCATTTCTAAGGCTATTGCGCTGGTTTCGGATTTTACGCCTGATTCGCCTGATTGATTCGCGATCGCTATTTGATCACAAGACCGAAGACATTGCGATTTTATTTAGGATTCTCTTCACGCTTTTTGCGATCGTCTTTATTTTTTCAGGATTAATTTATCAAGTTGAACATCCGATTAATCCCAAATTTGATAATTTTCTTGATGCCTTTTATTATTCAATTTTCACAATGACCACAGTTGGTTACAGTGGCGTTACGCCCCAGTCTGAGGCTGGTAAGCTGGTCACAGTTTTAATGGTTCTCACAGGTATTGCCTTGATCCCAGTCCAGCTAGGCGAATTATTTAAGCGCTTAGTAGTCACAGCCAATCAAAGCGATCGCGATGATCCAACTAATCAAACTAGCAATAATCAGACTAGCGTTATTTGCTCTGGCTGCGGCTTAACCACCCATGATAGCGATGCTAAATTTTGCAAAGTCTGCGGCGCTAAACTTTGAGTAACAAAACGATGCAAAATAGTAGATCGATTCTAATGGAGAAAAATCGGTGTCGGATAAGTTTGATTACGACTTAATCATTATTGGTGCAGGTGTCGGTGGGCATGGTGCAGCCCTTCACGCGGTGGCTTGTGGACTAAAAACAGCGATCGTGGAAGACGGTGTGATGGGTGGAACCTGCGTCAATCGCGGCTGTATTCCCTCCAAAGCCCTACTAGCAGCTTCAGGACGGGTGCGAGAAATGCGAGCGAAGTCTCACCTAAAGGCTTTGGGTATTGATGTTGGTGAGGTGAATTTTGATCGCGGCGCGATCGCTAGTCATGCCGACAACTTAGTTTTGAAATTGCGCGGCGACTTGACTAATAGCCTTAAAAAATTAGGTGTAGATATTTTGCAAGGTCGTGGCAAAGTGGCTGGTACGCAAAAAGTTAGTGTTGGAGAGAAAATCTATAGCGCCAAAGATATCATCATCGCTACAGGTTCCGAGCCATTTGTGCCTCGCGGTGTGCAACTTGATGGCAAAACTGTCTATACCAGTGATCAAGCCGTCCGTCTCGAAACCCTGCCCCAATGGGTCGCGATCATCGGAAGTGGTTATATCGGACTAGAATTTGCCGATGTCTATACGGCGCTTGGTTCAGAGGTGACAATGATCGAAGCGTTGGATGTATTAATGCCAGGATTCGATCCCGACATTGCCAAAATTGCCGAGCGCGTATTGCTAAAGCCTCGCGACATCGAAACCCGCACCAGTGTATTTGCCACCAAAATCACCCCAGGTTCTCCCGTCAAAATCGAGCTTACCGATGCCAAAACGAAGAAGGTAATTGAAGTTCTCGAAGTTGATGCTTGCCTTGTCGCTACAGGTCGGATTCCACTCACTAAGGATCTTGGTTTAGAAACTGTCGGAATTGCACCAAATCAACGTGGCTTTATCGATGTTGATGACAAAATGGCAACTTCTGTCCCGCATCTATGGGCGATCGGCGATGCAACGGGCAAGATGATGTTAGCTCATGCCGCTTCAGCACAGGGAATTGTGGCGGTTGAGAATATATGCGATCGCCCTGCAACCGTTGATTATCAAAGCATTCCTGCGGCTGCTTTTACCCATCCTGAAGTCAGTTTTGTGGGCTTGACAGAACCACAGGCGAAAGAGAAGGGTACAGCCGAGGGCTTTAAGGTCGCTACGGCGAAGTCCTACTTTAAAGGAAATTCTAAGGCGATCGCTGAGGGTGAAACCGATGGTTTAGCGAAGATTGTTTACCGTGAGGACACAGGAGAACTTTTGGGTGTGCATATCATTGGTATTCATGCGTCAGATTTGATTCATGAAGCTTCCGCCGCAATCCGCGATCGGCAGACTGTGCAGAAATTAGCGACGATTGTTCACGCTCACCCAACGCTCAGCGAAGTTTTGGACGAAGCTTATAAACGCGCAGCGCATATTTAAGAAACCATTTAAGAATTGCCTAGATCCCCCAGCCCCCTTACGAAACGGGGGAGAATTAATTAAATTATCTTCTTCCCCCTTTTTAAGGCGGATTGAGGGGGATCTCTTAGAGTCTCTGACCGTAGAAAGACAACAGCCCTGTAATAAATTACGGGCTATTTGTATATTCATTTTGTAGTGGCTGAGATGTTGAATTGCTCTTCTTTGCCGCGACTAGTTTACGAATACGAGGTGATTGTAGTCCTAACACCACATCATCTTCGGGTATGCCTTTAGCAATGAGTTCTTGATCGACAAATATTTCAGTGGCGTTATGTTGTAACTAAACTTTGTTATCAATAATATCAATCTGCATAGGACAACCGTAAATTCGCCTTGCGCCTTGCCAACCAACATCAACCAATAAGTAGCGATCGCGTTTTTCATCAAATACTAATTCAGCAGTGACGTTTTCATTAGGTGAGACGCTTTCTTGGGCATATGCTTCGAGAAAGGTACGCACGATTTGGCGATAATGTTCTACTCGCTCCATTGTTCTATCTCTTCTTGAATTATCGTCCATTTCTTGACGGTCTTGCCACATTCCTATAAAAGGATCGTTTGTCCAGTCAATTTCTGCTTTTTGTGGTTTGATTGCTGGAACATAGGTTTGGTGCAAAAAGGCGATGAAGTTTAGGGCTTGGCGTTGGGCTTCGGTGGGTAATGACTCGAAGGCTTTGAATAGTTCTTGTTGTGTCATATTCATGAGTTAATCTTAATTTGACCTATCATATTTTATCTGCTTTACTTCTGTCCGAGTACATTTACCTGATATTGACGAAAGATGCGATCTTCTGAAACTAAGGTTAAAGTTTCTGATTTTGATTGAGCAATTAATAGGCGATCGAATGGATCTCGATGGTGAAATGGTAGGTTTTGTAGTGTTAGTAAATGTGCAATATCAATTGGTAAAATCTTGATTCCACTAGGCAATACAAAATCACAGATAATTTTTTCTAGTGGAAGTTCTAATTGGAGTTTGTTAAGGCTGGTTTTGATCGCAATTTCCCATAGGCTCACTATGCTGATATACAGACTATTGGTTTCATCTTCTATTACCTGTTTGACTTTAGGGTTAAGATTTTGATTACCTTCTAACAACCAAATCAGAATATGAGTATCCAATAATAATTTCATCACATATACTCAGCAAAATCAGCAAGGGGAGCATCGAAATCTGGAGTCATTTTTATTTTGCCTTTCATACAGCCAAAAAGATGTTTACGGCTTAAGGTTGGGCTTTTAGTGGTTTGATCGGTAGATATTTGATTAGAAATTTCATTTAGGTGTGGTGGTTGCTGCCAAATATTCATCAGATGCGAAACTAGTTGTAGTTGCTCTTGGGGTTTGAGTTGTGTCGCGTCGGCTAAAACTTTAGTTAATAAGGGACTCATAATTTACCTCCGTTGCCTCATTGCTTGGGTATTAACATTGTATTCCATCGTCTCAGTCATCATCATCCTAGTTCTTTAATCCTATCGCGAGAGTTGTTATACCTTTCTGTATTCCCTTGCTGTTGATACAGTTCCAATGCCTTTCAAAAATTAATGCTACGTTGTTTCCTAATTCCTAATTAGTTAGGATAACTTGTTTAAAAAAGTAGGGAGAATAGCCGCAAAACATCACATAAACTACCGCCTATTAAGTTGCCGTAATGCGTATCTATACATCGCATATTTTTTATATTATTCATTGGTATTCTATATATCAAATCATGGTCAGATGAATGCTTACAGGGACTCGTCCATAAAAAACTGTGTCCTAAGTAAGGTAAATGACCTAATGTGACTTCAGGCGTTAGCCAATTAAGGGTTTCATAATTTACCCAATCTTTCCGACTATCCCAGTCTTCTTTTCCAAAGAACCATCCCAATTGCTTGCCATAAAGGCAATTATCACTAAAATCCATCATATCAACATTAAGTATAGACTTCTGGATACTAAAGCCAAGAGTAGAATTACTGTAATCCATCCATAGTCTATCAATGAGTTGAAATACCTCTCTATCTTCTGGTCTTTCTGCAATGTTTTTTAAATCTGAGTCAGGTAAACATCGATCTAGGTCAGTATAAGGGTTATGCATTGCATAATACTTATAATAACTAGAATCATACGATAGTGTAGACTTTATCTTGCCTATCAACAACAATAAACCGATAGTCTGAGAATTTGCCTCTTGCCATCTTTTTTGCTGCAAAAGATTTTCAAGATTCTTACACTCATCTTCTATTATTTCATTGATTTCACTCTTACTCTTTAATTCCTGTGCAGTCTCACACATATTAGATACCATACGACAATTCTTTACTAGATTCATTTCTCTCTCGTAAAAATAATTAGGACTAATTTTATCAATATATTCAAAGTCAAATTTTTGACCTTCTCTATCTCCTAAATAGTATTTTAGTATTCCACGCCTGTAATAGGCTTCAATAATTGTTTTTTCTCTATCACCTAAAAACTTTTTCAAAAACTCATTACCGTAAAAATGCTTTAAAAAAGAAGTATTGAGAAGACGTATTGCTTCATCATAGTCACGCAAGGCTCCTTGTGGATCTCCATTATATTGCTTTTCAAGAGCGCGAAAGAAGTAAGCATTTGCATCTATCAGTTTTGAGGGAGAAACTTTTTGAGTTGATTCACATATAACATTTTCAATGACGCTAGCATCAGGTATTGCATCCTTATCAACATCCTCATGCTCAACAATTTCAACATATTCGGGAGATGGTAATAAATCCAACCATTCCTGCATCGTTTGAGGGCGATCGCTTGCCAAAAATGCTAACCCCTTGAGAATCGCATCACAAGTCGCATCGCTAACACTCGCGTATTCCTGCGGACTCAGTAACAGATTCCCCTGAGCGCGATCATTCGCATTTGTCGGTAATTGATTCGTCACCATGTAATAAAGAGTAGCCGCTAAGCCATAAACATCTGTTGCAGCTTGTCGAATCGAGTTGAAAGAATATTGCTCGATAGGCGCAAACCCATTCGAGACCATAACTTTAGACGTATTAACGGGTGCATCAGCAAACTCCCGTGCCAAACCAAAATCAATTAAAACCGCCTCATCTCTATCCCCACGCAACATGATATTTTGTGGTTTTAGATCACGGTGCAAAATTGGTGGATGGCGATCATGAGTAAATACCAAAGCTTTAGCAATTTGTCGGATATAGCGCAGCGCATCATCCTCAGAAAAGCGCGGATCATAACCCTGTTGTTCCCATGTTTGCATTTTCTCAAGGATTGTCTTTCCCTTGATATATTCCATCACCATAAACCATTGCTTACGATGCCCCAGCCAACCTGATTCGTGCAGATTAATGTCATAGATTTTTACAATTTGCGGATGATTGCACTTACTTAAAGACATTGCCTCGCGGCGAAACTCATCTTGCCAATCTTCAATACACGCATACTCATCCTTCAAGGTTTTAATCGCCACTTTAGTTAAGCGATCGCTCTTATAGCCAAGATAAGTCAAACCAAAGCCGCCATCACCGATCTGTTTCTCGATGATATAACCGCCCTTTAACTGCGTACCCGCTTGCCACACCATATTTCAATTAAAGTAATAAGGGTTAACATCTAAGCCCTCTCAAAGCTACCATATCTCAAACCGTAACCAGTGATTGACAGTACCGCCCTGCACGTTAATACCAATTTTTTCAGCCAAGGGATCGGTCATAATGTTACAAATCGCGAACTATCACATTATCGTTAGATTTCGAGTAAATTACAAGTATTTGTATAATTGGCAAAGGTAAAATCTGATTGAGGCAGCGATCGCCATGCCATCAAAAATCATTAATGGCTTCAAATTTCAATTTTATTCAAGCGATCGCGGCGAACCGCCACATATTCATGTCGTTAAAGCAGAAAAACGCGCAAAAATATGGCTATATAACCTTGAAGTATCATGGAGTCGCGATTTTAGCCAACGGGAACTCAGTCAAATATTAGAAATTCTCAGCCAAAATCAACAAGAATTAACGGAGTGGTACAATGGCTTCTTTTCCTAACACGAAAATTGTGAAGGCAAGCTTTCAGAAAGACTTACTTACAGCTTTTCTAAACGATGGACGAATTATTATATTTCCCTGCACAAATATGAACTGGCTCAAACAAGCCACTGAACAACAACAACAAGATTTTAGTATTGAGTCCGATGGTTATGGAATATGGTGGGAAGAACTCGATGACGGAATAGCCTTACATCATTTATTAAGTACAACAGTTATCTCTAGTGAACATCGTTCCCTAGTCTCAGCAACTCATTCAGGCGATTAGTTTCGTTGTTTGAAGCGATCGCCAAAATCTAATTCTTCAACAATTGTAAAAGTAGCGATCGCATTGCTGGCAATCAGTCTAGACTTAATATTTTCATAATTAGAAAAAGTAAAGTCTAATTGAGGCAGCGATCGCCCCAATATTAAACATTTGAGCAGTCAGAGATTAAGATCCCCGACTTTTTGTGCGGCTATAAACTAACATTGCCCAGAGATGTGATACTCACGTTAATTAGTTACTCAGTAAGGCTTCAACAAATTCATAACTGGAAAACGGACGTAAATCCTCGATACCTTCACCAGCACCGATAAAACGGATTGGTAAACCTAGTTGTTGGACTACCGCGATCGCTACACCACCTTTAGCCGTACCATCAAGTTTCGTGAGAATTATCCCCGTAATTCCTGCGGATTGAGCAAAAATTTCGGCTTGTTTCAATCCATTTTGTCCGAGAGTCGAGTCTAGAACTAGCAGAGACTCGATTTTTGCGTCAGCCGATTTTTTATCGACAATGCGACGAATTTTGCTGAGTTCTTCCATCAGGTTTTTCTTGTTCTGTAATCTACCTGCGGTATCCACTAGCAACAACTCTGTGCCTCTAGCTTGGGCGGCAGATATCGCATCAAATACCACAGCCGCAGGATCGGCATTTTGGGCAGGATTACAGATCACGTCAACATTAGATCGTTTCCCCCAACTTTTGACCTGTTCAACGGCGGCGGCACGGAAGGTATCGGCGGCAGCAATCAGGGTTTTATAGCCAGACTTGACACTTAAATGGGAGAGTTTACCAATTGTGGTGGTTTTTCCTGCGCCATTA
This sequence comes from Pseudanabaena sp. ELA645, assembly GCA_037129985.1. GTDB lineage: Bacteria > Cyanobacteriota > Cyanobacteriia > Pseudanabaenales > Pseudanabaenaceae > Pseudanabaena. The sequence continues at coordinate 32,812 of JBAXTW010000018.1, forward strand.
ACACCCGTAATCAACCAAATATTCAATTGATTTTTTTCGGGAATTAGCATCGGAATTGGTTCACCATTCTTTTCGGTTGAGACATCGAGCATCTCGCGCAAAATTTGTTTGAGATAGGCGATCGCTTCTTCTGGAGGCAAAATTTCTTGGCGAAGTTTGTCCTGCAATTTAGCGATAATCTGATCCGTTGCTTTCACACCCACATCAGCCTGCAATAACAAAGCTTCAATATCATCGACAGAATCAGGACTGAGAGGTCCCTGTCCAACGATCGCTTTTAGTTGATTAACTAAGGACAGGCGAGTTTTGTCTAAACCCTGACGCAAGCGATTTAGCCATGTGATTTCTTCGACAGAAATTTCTTCGGGACGGCGACCTTGTGAGGAGAGGACTTCGGCTGACCAGATGAAATCGTCATCAAACTTGATTGTGGCTTTACGTTTGGGTGTGGGCTTAACTTCTGGTTCTGGTGTGATAATCGCTGTTGCTTCAAGGGCGGCAATCCGCGCAAGGCGATCGCTTTCTGACTGCATCCAAAATGGGACAGAGGCAGTTTCTGTAACTTCAGGCTCAGAGGCTTCTGACTCAAGGACTTCCGCCGCAACAATTGGTAAATCTGCTGTCACAACTTCTTCTGTGTCTGTGACAATCGCAACAGGCTCTGTAATTTCTGATGGGAGAATTTCAGGTTCGTCAATTGACGCTTCAGGTTCAGTAATTTCGGGTTGGGATAGTTCTAACCCAGCTTCTGGTACTTCAGGTTCAATAGTTTCTGGTTGGGAAAGTTCGGGTTCAATAGTCTGAGTTTCATTAGTCTCAGCTACTTCCAAAATTTCTGATTGCTGCTGGACATTAGCATAGGCAGCCTTCGCCCAATTTAATAAGTCTTGAGATGCAGGTGACGCGATCGGGCTAGGCTGCTCGCTAGATTGATCAACAGGTGTAGTTTCGGGGGCGCTTTCTTCGGGATTTTGATCTTCAGAAATTTTATCTTCGGGGATGACTGGCGCTACAGGTTGGGTTTTAGGATCTTGATTATCATCGAATTTTCGCCGAAACCAGTTAAACACCATATTAATAACCTCGCGCAATGCCCTAATCTATAAAAAGTTTAATATAGTTACAATATAGCTTTTAAGAGTTATGATCGCATCATCACAAATCCCCGCTACAGTCCTTACAGGTTTCCTTGGCGCAGGCAAAACCACCTTACTTAATCACATTCTCACGGCGGAGCATGGCAAGAAAGTCGCCGTAATCGTCAATGAATTTGGCGAAATTGGTATCGATCAACAACTGGTGATCGGTGCTGACGAAGAAATTTTTGAAATGAATAATGGTTGCATTTGCTGCACCGTGCGCGGCGACCTCATTCGGATCATCGGCAATCTCATGCGCCGCCGTAATAAATTCGATCATCTCTTGATCGAAACCACTGGCTTAGCTGACCCCGGTCCTGTGATTCAAACCTTCTTTATGGATGAGGATATCCACAGACAAGTTGCACTTGATGCAGTTGTTACCGTAGTTGACGCGAAGCATGTCCAGCAACATTGGGGTGATCGCGAAGTTCTCGAACAAATTGGTTTTGCCGATGTGATTCTGCTAAATAAAACAGATTTAGTCACTGAATCGGAGCTAGAGGAACTTGAAGCGAAAATCAAAAACTTAAATATTCTCGCCAGAATCGATCGCGTACAGCTAAATCAACCAGATATTAACGAAGGTATCGATAAGGTTCTCAATGTCGGCGGCTTCGATTTAAATCGGATTCTCGAAAAAAATCCTGAGTTTCTCGCTGCTCAAGTTGAAGAAGAGCATCACGATCATGACCATGATCACGAACATCATGACCACGAGCATAAACATCATGATCACGAGCATAAACACCAGCATGTCCATGACGAAGAAGTTGGCTCAGTCAGCATTTTAGAAACAGGTGAGGTGAATCCATACAAATTCCAAGCATGGATCGGTGAGCTATTAAAAACTCAAGGTCAGGATATTTTCCGTTCTAAGGGAATTATCAATCTCTCTGGTTCGCAAGAGCGTTTGGTATTTCAAGGTGTGCATATGCAAATGGATGCAACTCGCGATCGCCCTTGGAAAGAGAATGAACTTCGCAAAAATCAATTAGTATTTATCGGACGACATCTCGATCATGATCAATTGCGTGATGGTTTTCGTCTCTGTTTGGTGAAATAAAATCTAAAAATATTTATACGGTAATAATAAGCGATGCTTATTATTACCTGTCTATGAGTCAGGTAATGACGATTATTTGAAGAGAAAAAATTAATGCGGCGCGATTCTATCTTTTACAAATTATTTCAGCAATTTCCACCCTTATTATTTCAACTTCTGCCATCGCCACCACCGAATGCTGATACCTATCGCTTTGATTCAGTCGCAGTCAAGGAGCCAAAATTTGAGATTGACGGTGTATTTTTACCCAATGAAGTCGATGGTGTCGTCTATTTTTGCGAGGTACAGTTCCAAAAAGATGAACAGCTTTACGAAAGATTATTTGCGGAATCTTTGTTGTATTTTTATCGTAATCGCGATCGCTTTAGCGATTGGCAAACCGTTATCATCTATCCATCGCGATCTACTGAACAAAGCAAGATTCATCCCTATGAAGGCTTACTTAATAGCGATCGCGTCCATCGTATATATTTAAGTGAGTTAGGCAATATCCGTCAGTTACCAATATGGGTAGCGCTAATGGTGCTGACTACGGTTGACGAAAACCAAGCGCCAGCCGAAGCAAGGTATTTATTACAAAGAAATGTCGACCAATCATCAAGTCGCGCCATAATAGAAATGGTGACGACAATCATGGTTTATAAGTTTGAAGAACTAAGTCAACAAGAGGTAGAAACTATGCTGGGTATCACATTACAAGAAACAAGAGTTTATCGAGAAATTAAGGCTAAAGGAGTAAAGCAAGGTCGTGTGCAAGGGCTTATGCAAGGACGTAAGCAGGGGAGTACGCAGGGGCGCAAGCAAGGACGTGAGCAAGAAGCAGTTAATCTTGTTGTCCGACAGTTGACTAAGCGGTTTGGGGATTTGTCTGAGGAGATACGGGTTACTATTTCGGGTTTGCCTTTGACTGTGCTTGAGGATTTGAGTGAGGCGCTTTTAGATTTTAGTGATTTGGCTGATTTACAGGCTTGGTTAAATTTGGTATAAATTAAATCTGTGCCTTTAGGGGTACTGTCAAAAATTTATCAAAGCAGAAAACTTGCTGTGAAGGAGTAATTATGATCGACGCAAAAATGAATAATTTACGAAAAATGGGGGGGTGATTGCTCTCCTAGCAACCACTCTAGCGACTGCTGACGCAGTCTCTGCGATCAATTTGACGGTAAGTAATACTGTTTCTAATACTTTTGGTCCTGATACATTTTTGGGTCAAAGCTTTAGAAATGATCCATCAGGAAGTGCGTCACCAGTAACATTAAACAGTTGGACTTTTGCCTTTGCCGATTTAACTAATGCTAATGCTGCTCAGGCTCTTACTTTAAGCATTTACAATGGTGTTGGCAACGGTGGTCTTAAGGTAGGAGATTCGACTGGGGCTGCCACTACTACCTTTGCGGGATTTAACAGTGTCATATGGAGTTTCTCAGGTTTACCTCAACTTACTGACACTTCAACCTACACCGCAGTTATTAATAACAGTAGTCTTTTAAGTGTACCACTTGCAACCTCTAGCACTTATTCAAATGGAAATTTTACGGCGAGAAATGTAAGTGTGACAACCATTGACACTGTATTCCAAGGCGATTTTTCATCCGCCACGCCTGTTCCCTTCGAGTTTGAGCCTACAGGTGGCTTGATGGTTTTAGGCGGTGGTTGGCTATTGCGTAGACATTTGAGAAAAAAGAAATCTACCAAGGTTTAAACCCATAAGTCAGAATCACGGATTTAGAAGGATTAAAGGATTTCGCAGATTAAAAAACCCGTGTCATCCCAATAATCCGTTTAATCCGTGATTCTGGTTTTGTATTGATGGAATCTAAACTTCCGAATCCTCAGTAAACTGCTCGATCGCTTCTAGCATTCCTTCCGAATACGGCTCAAGAATCGTAGAACCCACATTCCGCTCTTATTTTACTGAAAAAAATATTTAGAAAGGAAATGCTTATACAGTCAGTGTTTTGAGGCTTAATCACACAAAAATCACTATTTTAATATTGTCAATAAGGACGCACTAATAGGATTTATTATCATTAATTTCTTTTGAAATCGCTGAAACCCTGATTGTCTCGTTGTAAATATTTTTAGGCTTCCATTACGAGCGGAATGTGGGGTAGAACAGACATGGAGATCGGCAAGCGCATAACAAAACTCATCGGACTCAGGATCGGTATTTTCTAAAACTGCGATCGCGGCTATTTCAAGCATCTTAGCATCACAGAAAAAAGCGAACTGCATAAACTGAGAGTAGTTAATCGGCGGTGCTTTATTTGCGGACAACTCCTTATAGCAAATCAGGACGACGTTGTTTAGTGCGAAGAATTTGCTGTTCCTTTCTCCATTCTGCAATCAACCTATGATTACCCGATCGCAATACTTCAGGAACTTCCCAATCACGAAATACAGGCGGTCTTGTATATTGCGGATAATCTAACAATCCATCCTCAAAACTCTCAAACTTGAGCGAATCTTCTTTCCCCACAGTTCCTGATCGTAACCGCACGACTCCATTAATTAGCGCCAGCGCAGGAATCTCACCACAGGTTAGCACAAAATCACCAAGGGAAACTTCCCGCGTGACTAAATGTTCGCATACCCGCTCATCAATTCCCTCATAACTGCCACAAATGAGAACTAGCTGATCGTAAGTTACTAATTCCTTGAATAGATCTTGTTTCATTGGCTCGCCTTGGGGAGTCAAATAAATAATTTCGCGCTTCGGCAAAATCGGTAATGACTCGACAGCAGCAAAAATCGGATCGGGCTTCATCAACATACCCACGCCGCCGCCATATGGTTCATCGTCTACACGATGATGTTTATCAGTGGTGAAATCTCTGGGATTGATGAGATATACATCGGCAATTTGATTAGCGATCGCTTTCCCCAGCAAACTTGTCTGCAAAGGCGATGTAAAAAATTCAGGAAAGAGGGTGACAATATCTATACGCATAAATAAATTCTATATTAGAGAGCATTACTCCGCTATCTCTCCTACCAAATGGCTATGCTACCCGTTGCTGAAGTCGAAAAAATAATTTTAGATTTAGTCAAACCGTTTGATCCTGAGATTGACAGCGAAATTTTACCGTTATCACAGGTGTTTAACCGAATTCTCGCTGAAGATATCAAAAGTGAATTGGACTTTCCCCATTGGGATAACTCGGCGATGGATGGTTATGCTTTGCGTTATCAGGATTTGGAGGATCTTGAGAATTTAAACCAGAATTTAAAATTGCCGATCGCACCAGATGAAATTCCCGCAGGTAGAGCGATTGCCCAAACCTTAGCTAAAGGTGAATGTATGCGAATATTCACTGGCGGAATGTTGCCAGTCGGTGCAGATACCGTAGTTATGCAAGAGGATAGCGATCGCCTTGGTAATTTTTTGCAACTTAAAGTTAAACCAAAGCAAGGCGAGTATGTGCGCCGTAAAGGTGAATTTATTCAGGCGGGGACAACGCTGGTGACAGCAGGAACTAAATTAGACGCGACAGAAATCGGTGCTTTAGCTTCGGCAAGATGTCAACAAGTCAAGGTTTTTCGCCAACCGAAAGTCGCGATTATTTCTACAGGGAATGAATTAATTAGCCTTGAGAATAACCAATCACTTCAGGCTGGACAAATTATTGATTCCAATCTTTATGCATTATCAACTTTAGTCAATCAATCAGGGGCGATCGCTATTCCTTTTGGAGTAGTCCGAGATAATCGTGAAGAACTGGAATCCGTCATGCGAAATGCGATCGCTGTTGCCGATATTGTCATTTCTACTGGCGGTGTATCGGTTGGTGATTATGATTATGTCGATGAGTTATTGGCAAGCATGGGAGCCGATATCCATGTCCAGTCCGTAGCAATTAAACCAGGGAAACCACTAACCGTTGCTTCCCTCACATATTCCCATCTTGTGAATCAAAAGGTGAATAGAAGTGAGGATAAAATTCTCTATTTCGGAGTCCCTGGAAATCCCGTTTCAGCAATGATGAGCTTTTGGAGATTTATTCGTGGTGCGATCGCTAAATTGAATGGAAGTAATGAAACTTACTGGTATCCACAATTTATCCGAGCAGTCACAACAGAAGATCTCCATGCACAGGGACGGCGCGAAACCTATCTTTGGGGTAAATTAAGCTACTCAAAGGGAAATCCCATTTTTCAACCCGTAAAAAATTATAGTTCGGGAAATTTGATTAGTGCGATCGGGACAAATGCCTTAGCCGTAATGCGGATAAATCAAACCTATGTTCCTGCGGGAGATGAAGCATTGGTGATGTTGTTATAGCTTTGTCTTAGGGAGTTGGAATTAAACGTAGGATGTGTTAGCGATAGCGTAACGCATCAAATCACATCTAACTAACTGATGCGTTACGTTGCACTAACGCATCCTACAAATAATTAAGCCTTGCTACTTATGAGTTTGGCGATATCTAGTTAATTTGGCGTAACCATTGTTACGATCGCTACAGGAATACCAAGTCAAATCCATAGTTGATTGTATAATCTGACAGTTGCAAACAATGTTTACTAGGCTTAAACTAGCTTTGATGGGGAAACAAAAAATAGGTGGTGAAAACCATTTCTAAAAATCTATGTGTGTTGGATCTCTCTGCGAACGAAAACCTATCGGTATCAAGCACATGTATGCAAATTTCTCCTCTTATGTGTTGGGCATATCTTCTAGCTGCTTACATCGCTGAGGATGTTTGCCCTATGCCATTAGATTCAAAAGATTCAAACAATTTAACTAATGTAAATATACTTACTCTAATTAGAGCCTATAGGGTTGCGCCATCCCAAAATTTACAGGAGCAGATAGTCGAAATCTATATGGGATTGATTCGGGAAACGTTCACCACATTGCCAGTCTCCCTAATTAATCAATCGAATACTCATAATCGTAATGAAATAGCTGAGCGGCGAGTATCTAATCTAAGAGCAGGCGATCGCCGTGCTAGGGATCGGGAATTGATTGATGTTGGCAAACAAGGGCTTAAAAAAGCATTAATCCAATTTAACCCTGAGCAAAATCAAAATTTTTCCGAATTTGCGCGATCGCATATCCATCATCATCTAGAGAATTTCTTGCAAAGACAAAATTTAGACAATCGCAATGAACCAAAGGATGAACAAGAATTTGACCAGCAAACCACAGGATCGCGCAAACAGGAAACTCTCGAAATTTTGCAAGCTTATCGTGCAAATCCATCCATTAAAATTCGCAATCAACTCGTAAATCTTAATATTGGCTTGGTGCGCCGTGAAGCCTATCACTGGAAAAATCAATGTCAAGAAAGTTTTGAAGACTTGATGCAGGTTGGTTCGATTGGTTTAATCAATGCGATCGAGCGGTTTGATGTCAGTAAAGGTAACGCTTTTAGTTCTTTTGCCGTGCCGTATATCAAAGGGGAAATTCAGCATTATCTCCGCGATAAAAGCCCGACTGTGCGAATGCCTCGCGCATGGTTGACCACCTATAACCAAGGCTGCAAAATTATTCGGACTAAGCGCACTGAGACTGGTCGCGAACCATCTAGTCAGGAAGTCGCGAATGCGTTGGGCATTACGATCAATGAATGGTATGACATTAAACTGGCCTGTCAAAACCGATCGCCAATTAGTCTTGATACACCGATCGATCAGAGCGAAGATAGTTCGACATCGATTGGTGATCTAGTTACCGATCAGAAATATCAAAGTTTTCAACTCGCTCAGGAAGATAATCTTCGTCTTCAGCAAGCGCTTGATCTGCTGGAAGATCGCACTCGCGAAGTCGTGGAGTTTGTATTTTTAAAAGAATTTACCCATCGCGAAGTTGCTGAGACTTTAGGCATCAGCGCTGTGACTGTTTCACGACAACTCAAAAAAGGATTAACTGCTCTCAAAAAGATTTTGGATACGCCCCTTGATTAATATAGCGGTTTTCATTTTGCCTACGGCAAAATGAAAACTTACTCTGATTGTTTTTTACTTTACAAATGAGTACGCACTCATTTGTAATTAGGAGAGGGCGCGGCGGAGCCGAGCCTATAATGCAAGACTTGTAGAAAACAGCCCCGCAATACAAGCCATGCCGATCGCCCACATGGGAGAACGCAACCAAGGCAAATCGAGAATATAAAAAAGGCTAAACAACAATCTCGCAGCCAAAAATGCTAATACATATAGCGAAGTTTTGTCTGAAGCCACATTGGTTACATAAGCCGTAAGCGCCGCCGCCGCAAACAATGCAAACACCTCAAAGGAATTTTGGTGCGCCCATGTTGCTCGTTTTGCATATTCTGGCAAGCGATCGAACATCGCCCTTGGTGCATTCATATCAATACCGATACTCACACGTCCATAGGCAACTACCAAATAGGGCAGATATACTAATCCCGCCGCGATCGCCACACCATAAAGCAATATTTGGGATGGAGTAAGAGTTAGATTCATGATGGATTTTTTGATAGTGCTAGATAAGTAAGGAGGGGCGGTACAAAGCGCCGCCCCTCCTTACCATAATAAATCTAGGATTACACTAAAATTAAAAACGGCGTAGCCCTTTTTAATTTTAAAAACGTTACTGAGTTTGGTTTTCAATTCACAAAAGTGTTGTCACACTTTCGTGAATTGGTATTACTGATTTTTGAGTTGAATTAATTCGATTTTATAGCCGTCAGGATCTTCAACGAAGGCGATTTCTGTCGTGCCATGCTTCATTGGACCTGGTTCGCGGCTAATCTTGCCACCTTTAGCCCGAATCGCTTCGCAGGCGGTGTAAATATTTTCCATGCCAAGGGCAATATGCCCGTAACCAGTACCAATTTCATAGTGATCAGTGTCCCAATTATGGGTTAGTTCGATCACGGCATTACTGGATTCATCGCCATAACCAACAAAAGCAAGGGTAAAGCGTCCAGTTTCATAATCTTTACGGCGCAATATTTTCATGCCCAACACATTGCTATAAAAATCTAGCGATCGCTCCAAATCACCAACCCGAATCATTGTATGTAAAACGCGCATTGTCATACTCCTAATTATTTTTTGTTGTTGACAGAATCATTCGTAGCGTTGTTTTTTTGATTTAATCACATCCAGAACATCGTCATGTTTTTGACCTTCAATAATGTCTTTAAGATGAATTTGACCATCAATATATTGAACATGAATACGCCAGCCCGAAACTTTATCAATATCTGCACGATAGATCGCCTGCTTCACGCCTTTAACTTTGTGTAATCTTGTCTTTGGAAATTTTCTTGTCCTATGACACTCGTTGTCCTCAAGTTCTGATAACGCCTCCAAAAAGTCAATTTTTAACTGATCATTAGGCAAAATCTTCATTGCTTGATGGATAACTCCATAGTAATCACAAAGAGTGAGGGTTTGAGACATGACAAAGTAATGAGTAAATTATGACGATTGCATAATTCCTTGATGTTGATGCATTATTTCTCGATATAGAGACTCGGCAATACTGTTATACGACATACCAAGGTCACTACGCTTTACTACTCGGAAGAGCGTAAAAATGGTTTGCTTAAAAATCGGATCTTCGTCAACCGTCAAAATCACTCTCAAATTTTCTGAAACTCTTAATGTATATAAAGAGGATTCGTACCCATTCAATCCTGATAATAAGGGGATGGTGCGTAGTTTACGGTAAGGATGAGCAGTTGAAGAATAGAAAAGAGTGGCGCAATCATTGATTTTTTGGATCGTTATAGCTTTCTTTTCTGGACTCAGTTTTTCAAGATCTTTTTCAAAAGTTTTGGTTGAATCAATTAAAACGTCCATGTTATAAATCTCATCACGTTATCTACCTGTGTTCAGCATAGCAACAAAATCTTCAGCGATCATAATCCTCATCATCGAGACTTTTAGCCTCAACTAGCCAGTCGGAATTTTGTCCGCCGATGACCACTTCCTTGATCGCTACATATTCTTTATCAAATTGGCGCAAAGCATTTACCAAAGTATCGATCGCGATCGCATCGGTAGTCCCCAAGTCCACCCAACACCGCGCCCATTCATTTTCGTATTCGAGATCGGTCATGTTGTGCATCACCGACATCATCTCGTCATCGGCGGCTTGGTTGTCATAGTCAAAATAGCTAACATCAACACCCGACTCTAAAACTTGCATATTACAAGCATTGAAACCGCCGAGTTTTCCCAATAAAAACCAAGAATTAAATACTTCGTCTAAAAGTTGCTTTTCTTGCTGGGAGGGAATTTCGTTAAATTTTATCCAGATCCAAAGGTCAAACCAATCACATTCGCGAAATCTAACTTCCATAACCAATTTGTAGATCTATCAAAAATCTCGATAATTAAAGACATGTCGCTACTAGTTTAACGCTTAGACATGCTGCTGAAAGTAATATTATCTCAACAGTCCAGTTGGCAAGCCATCGATACTTTGCTGATTATTTTTTTGCCAATATTCGTAAACACCCTCTTCACCTTTTTTCTCAGCCCATTCTTTTAAAAATTGCCGATCGCCTGTAAATTCATAAAAAGGAACCGCAAAACCGCAGGATGTTTGTACAGATTCCACTTTGATCCGCACAATTTGACGAGTACCCGCGATCGCAGGAAATAGTGATAGATATTCTTGCCATGCTGCATCTCTAGGGCGAATCAGATCGCCTTGACCATAAAGGCGCAGGATCAAAGGCTTTTCGGAGAAGCTGCACAGCATAACCGTAATTCTGCTATTTTCGAGTAGGTGGGCGGCGGTTTCATTGCCACTGCCTGTGAGATCGAGATAGGCGATTTCGGAATCGCTAATTACGCGCAAAGCATCCATGCCCTTGGGCGAAAGATTTACCCGTCCGTGACTAGGGGCGCTGGCTACAAAGAAAATATGCTGCACTTCGATGAAGGTTTTGAGTTCTGGAGTAAGGCGATCGTAAAATTTTGCCATCTGTTTGACTTCGTGATACTTGAGTAAGTAAGTAGTGTGGTAGGTTGTGTTAGCGCACCGTAACGCACCATTAATGGTTAACGATACCTTGATGCTCAAAGTCAGGTTACTATAATTTCAATATTTGGCATGAGTGTACAACCTCTCTAAACTAAATGACCTCTTGGATCTATGTAATTCTGGCAATCTTGTTTGTCGCAACATTTCCCTTTTTCCTGTTGTGCTGGAATATTTCACAAACAAAACTTCGCGCTGTACGTCATGCGAATCCAGCGATCGCCGAACCGCCAGAATATGTCATAGAGACATTGCAGCCAAAGGTTGCGGAATTAGAAAATCTTGGCTTTACACATATTGACTATTACCAAATCGAAAAACCAAATATTCACGAAGAAAGCTTAGACTGGGGCGTACTTCTTTATCATCAAGCCCAGAAAGTATATGTGGGCGTGGCGATATCGCCGCATAGTGGCGAATGGATTCCGCCAATTAGTATATCCTTGGCGAGTTTTTTTGCTGATGGCGGCTATCTTTTTACATCGAATATCAAGTCTATGGAGATATTTAGTTCTGTTCAGAACGAGACGATCCTAGTCCAAAATTTGGGTTTTCAGACTATCCCCCAACTATGGGAAGCGCATCAAGAAAAGCTGCAAGAATTTAGTCTAACCCGTGAAACGCTAGATCTGTTGCCGATGGAGTACATAGAAAATACCGAACAGAATGTAGCGATCGACATCAGGAGATTAGTTGGCACAAAAGAATTAGTATGGATAGAACCAGAAAAATCAGTTCGTTTCAGTTGGTTAGTTGTGCTGCGGACGGCTTTAATCCATACACCTCAAACTTGGAAGGCAATTATTGCCGCCTTTTTTGTGAAACCAACAGCGATCGCGCAAGCTGAAACAGCTAATTTAGAAATGGAAATCGCTAAATTTCAGGAACAGATTGACAAGCCTCCTACCAAAATTTCACCGAAACTACAACGATGGTTATTATTGGGATCTCTTGCCATGTTTGTCGCGGTCTATGCGACTCGATTCTCATTTCAGAGCCTGTTTATTTTTGTGGGGGTATTGCTATTCCATGAGGGCGGTCACGTTTTTGCGATGAAGATGTTTGGCTATCGCGATGTGACGATGCTATTTATTCCATTTTTAGGCGCATTAGCCACTGCCAAAAAGGAAGATGCTTCCCTAACTGAGAAAGTGGTGATTTCTTTAGCGGGTCCAATCCCAGGGCTAATTATCGGAATTGGTTTAGCGATCGCCTTTAGCAACGAAAATCCTGCTAGTCTAAACTCTGGCAATCCATCATGGATAATGCCATTGTCTTGGACGTTAATCGGTTTAAATCTTTTTAATCTTCTGCCAGTTTATCCCCTTGACGGCGGACAGATTGCAGATTTATTAGTATTTTCCAATAATCCCTATCTGGGGATTTTGTTTAAGATTTTTGGGGTTGGCATACTTCTCTTAATTGGTTGGCAGCAACCATTATTTTTAGTATTTGCGCTTTTAATTGCCTTATCCATTCCCTATAGTTTTCAGATTGCGAAGATCCAAAATAAATTACAAAAGAATTTTCGGAATAATCCACCAAGCGATCGCACTAATTTGATTCAACGTATTTTTGAAAGTCTCCAACAGCCGCCTTATCACAAATTAGTCTTTGATCAAAAAAGTAATATCGCTAAGAGCATTCTCGATATTCAAAAAGAAAAATCAGCATCTTGGCAAACGAGATTGTTGTTAAGTATCGTCTATGTGGTGAGTCTTTTAGGTGGTATGGCGGGAGGGTTATATGCGATCGTGCCAAGTCCCAAAGCTTGGATCTCGATGGCTCAATCGTTGCGATATATCGGCAAAGATCCCAAGATCGTATTGCAAGAACAAATGCAAGAAAAAGTCGAAGCCGCTACTCGTCAGCTACAAACCAACCCTCAAGATATTAAAGCCTATTTAGATCGCGGTAGGGCTTATCTTTCTTTAAGAAATATCCCCCAAGCTCTAGCGGATGCCAATCAAGTAATTAAACTCGATCCCAAATCTGCGGATGGTTATTCATTAAGAGGATTTATCAAGCGTAGCCAAAACGATATGAGAGGTTCACAGGCTGATGATAAAACTGCCCAAATTCTTTCCAATCAAAAGATAATTGCGGAAACTACTTCTATTCTAAAATCCAATCCCAAAGATATTAATGCATATTTAATGCGGGCTACGGCTAAGGGACAGTTAGGAGATAATGCCAAAGCCCTTGCCGATTTTGATCAAGCTTTGAAATTAGAGCCGAAAAATCCTCAAATATTTGTGGCGCGGGGACAGTTTTATCTGGAGATAAAAAATTATCAAAAAGCGATCGCTGAGGCAAATCAAGCAATTAAACTTGATCCAAAATCTTACACGGCTTACTTTTTAAGAAGTGAAATTTATCGTAAGTTGGGTGATGTAAAGAAAGCTGAAATGGATATCAAAAAAGCGGATGAATTAGAACTGTCTGGAAGAAATAGCGATCGCGAAGCCATTTAACTAAAAACCGCGTAGGTCTTGTGATAAGAAATTGCGATCGCTTGGCAACATCGCCACAGGTTCCGTAAGCGTAAAATCTCCTTTCACAATCCAAGCTTTTAGAGTTTTCGCCGCCTCTTCTGATAGATGGAGACTAGCTAGAGGTGCAGTTCGCACCGTTGATCCTGCGATCGTAATTTTGCCAGACTTGAGTTGAGCATAGGACACAGTTCCAAAAATTGGACGGACGCGGCGCGGAATCGAAAAATCAATTACGGGTGCAACCAATTGCTCATCAAGGACGGCGGCTCTAGCCACAACTTCTTCATCAATTACAGGCAGAGGCACAGCCACACCCATCATCAACGAAGCACCATAATTTCGGAAGTAACAACCGCGCACCCATTCTGAAGTCATCTGCTTCGCATCACCAATTAACGCTAAAGTCGCCGCAGGTCCAATGGGAGTACGATTTTCCAAACGTTTTTGTAATGGGAAATGTTGGGTTCCTTCCCATGCGACATAACCAACACCACCGCCCATAAAGATGCGTGTACCAATGCCAATCAATTGCAAATCAGGATCATTCCATAATGGCGAAATCGCTCCTGGATTAGAATAAACTGCATTTCCTAAACGTGGTTGTAATGGTCCCAAATAGGTATAAAGAGTTTCTTCTCCTCCATTTACGCCAACAATAAAGTTCTGATAGAGATTGCGGGGATTAAATAGATAGAATTGATTGATGGAATCTTTGGTAATTGTCGTCTCAAAATTAGCGCGGGGATAGCAATCATTAGGATGCCCGATCGCTTTAAAATTGACAGTTTTACCTGCGATCAAATCGGCGATCACATGACCGCCGCCACGATATTGGGGCGCTTCATCAGTCGGATCAGCTTCTTGAGTTGCACCTAAATAAATATCAACGGCTCCAAATCCCGCATATGCAGGGACACCATCCACCCAACAAGTGCGAATTTTAATCGGTGGATCGGTATGCCCCAAGTTAAGAATTGCTCCCGATGATTCCATTGGTTCAAATGTACCTGTGACGATTACATCAACTTGCTTGGCTGCTTGGGTGACACCGATATCTGCAACCAGATTTTTAAGTTCAGTAGCTGTGAGGACTTTAGCCTGACCCGCTTTAATTTTGGCATTAATATCGGCGATCGTTTGGGACATGACACTTGAAGTAAGGAGAAACTATCTGGCAGTGATTTAAGAATATACTGCTTTATGGCTATTGACTTAAAGAATTAGCATCGCATCACCAAAGGAATAAAAACGATATTCATTAGCGATCGCCTCTTGGTAAATCGACATCAACAACTTGCGTCCATCATTCCCTAAAAACGAAGCCACCATCATTAATAAAGTTGACTTGGGCAAATGAAAATTCGTGATCATCGCATCGATCACTTTCCATTCATAGCTCGGATAAATCATCAAATTAGTCTTGCCTTTAAAAGCTTGAAAATTTGCACTTTCTAGCGATCGCGCTACTGTACTACCGACCGCAACTACCCGTCCACCTCGCGCTTTCGTCTCTTTGATTTTATCGATCGCATCTTCAGTTACTTCACACCACTCGTTATGCATGACATGTTGAGTGATATCCTCAGTCTCCACAGGGCGAAATGTGCCGATGCCCACATGCAAAGTCACAAAGGCTTTATCAATACCCTTGTCTTGCAATTGCTGAAATAGCTCATCCGTAAAATGTAGCCCAGCCGTTGGAGCCGCGATCGCTCCTGAAATCTTGGCATAAATGGTTTGATAACGCGATGCATCCGTATGCGAATCCGTGACATAGGGCGGCAAAGGCACTGTACCTAGCTGCTCGATTAAATCATCAAGGTTTGCCCCCGCAGGGATGTGAAACTGTAACTCTCTCGCCCTTGTGGTTTCCTCAATGCCCTCGACTGTGGCTCGAACATTCTCCCCAAATATAATCGTGCTACCAATTGGCAATCGTTTTCCTGGTTTCACCAGCGCCAACCAGCGATCATTTCCCATCGGCTCGATCAACAAAATTTCCACAGGAACACCTGCTGGCTTGTGACCGTACATGCGGGCGGGAATAACCTTGGTGTTATTAAAAACTAACAAATCCCCCTCTTGTAAAAAAGTTGGTAAATCGTAAAAGTGATGATGCGCTAGATTGCAATTATCGGTGCAATTATCGGTGCGATCGCGATCAATGACTAATAACCGTGATGTATCCCTTGGTGTAACTGGATCTTGGGCAATGCGATCGCTTGGCAATTCATAGTCATATCCACTTAACGCATAGTCAAGTTCTAGTTCGGGCGGAGGCGATGAAGTCATAGAATGATCACAGAATAGTCACGTTTAGAGGATTTTGCACCACTTACACATTCGCAGCACTACCTTAAGTTTTTGATAAAAAGTAACTAATTTACAAAAAAATATAAGAAATGTTATATACCAATTGCGAAAACAGTGGTATACAGATGGCAGAAGCCACAAATACTCTGCAAATGCGCTTTGTAACTGTGGCGATCGCCTTTTCCGTCTGTGAATATTTAACGAGGAGCTTATGCAGTACTTAATGACCGATCTTCACCAACGCTTTATTGGTGCATTGAACTACAACAAACCTTTGTCCGTCGGCGATGTGTTTCGTGCGGATAACACCAAATCCTATACGGTGGTTAGCATTAACGCTACTCGTAATCAGAGTAAAGATGTGAAGTCTGTCACCGTTATTCCTGTGCGCGAACCTGTCGCCGCCCATTAAATGTGTTTAGCTATCGCTTAGATGGTGACTCAAGCAATCCTGTAATTTTGTTTTTACATGGATTTATGGGCGATCGCCATGAGTTCCAACCCGCGATCGCAAATTTATCTCAGCAGTTTTATTGTGTAGCGATCGATTTACCATCACATGGTCGAGCCGATCTAACTAACCAAGGTACAGATCAATTTACTTATCAAGATAGCTGCTACAGTCAAAATAGTTGCTACACAATAGAGTTCACTGCGAGATTAATTGTCAAGTTTTTAGAATTACTACATATAGAGCGCTGCTTTTTAGTGGGTTACTCAATGGGTGGGAGAGTGGCTCTATATTTGACGATTCATTTTCCTAAATATTTTTATAAAGTTGTTTTGGAATCTGCATCCGCAGGGTTGCGAACAGATATTGAAAAAAGCGATCGCTTAGCTAAAGATCTACAACTAGCGGATAAATTAGAAAATTTAGAAGCTGGTGAATTTCGGTTATTTTTAGAAGATTGGTATCAACAAAAAATATTCGGCAATCTGCGATCGCATTCTAACTTCCCACAATTGTTAGTGCAGAGGTTACAAAATTCTCCAATCGAATTAGCTAAATCGCTGCGCTATCTCGGTACAGGAAGTCAACCATCATTATGGGAAAAGTTACCAGAAATCGAGATTCCTTTGCTTTTATTAGTTGGTGAATTGGATGTTAAGTTTATCCAAATCAATCAA
Organism: Pseudanabaena sp. ELA645; assembly: GCA_037129985.1. Taxonomy (GTDB): domain Bacteria; phylum Cyanobacteriota; class Cyanobacteriia; order Pseudanabaenales; family Pseudanabaenaceae; genus Pseudanabaena. The sequence continues at coordinate 49,921 of JBAXTW010000018.1, forward strand.
CAAATAGCGCAAGCATCTAAATCTTCTCAGCTAGAGATTATTCCCAATTGTGGTCACAATATTCATTTTGAGAATCCAGATATATTCATAGAGAAGGTTCAAACTTTTTTAGAAACCATGTGAGTTGATTTCTGGAAAGACATAAATACATTATCATTTCGCGAAACCCTGCAATAAATTGCGGGCTGAAAGCTGAAACCCGTTGAAACGGGTTAAATACTAGAAATTAGTCAGTTTTAACTGACTTTAGCTTTGAGCCAAGAACTTTAGTTCTTGGTTCTCTTGGGCATTTTTAACTCACATAAGGAGTTATATCTAAACTTTGAAACGCAGATCAAATCCTCACAATATTTATGATTGCCAGACAAAAATTATTGTGATAAATTTTGTAACGGGATGCTAAGAAGGCGAAACATCAGACGGCGGCGATACTTAAATATTCGTGAAAATACCTAAACTAAGAGGAAAATTATGATTAAGACTGAAAGTTTGATGAAAATGGGGGGGGTGATTGCACTCCTAGCCACGACTCTAGCCGTTTCTGATTCGGCAACGGCGATAAATTTGACTATTGGTAATGCTAGTCGCAATGTAAATGTGGGCAATGATGATGGTAGTACTATTGGTCAAAGTTTTATCAACGATCCTACTAGTGTCACTGGAGTCTCAATCCTGCTCAATGACTGGACTTTTCGGGTTAATGAGCGTTCTGGGTTTTCTGGATTCCCTCTTTTTAGTGCAGCGACTCTAAACATTTATGCTGGCACTGGCATTGGCGGCGAACTGAAGGGATCGTCAACAGATTACACTACTGCTGGCTCTGGTAGTAATTCTACGGCAACGTGGACATTTGCAGGTGGGCTGAGCCTGATCGACAATCAAACCTATACGGCGGCTGTAATCTCTTCTGCTACCCTAAGTTTTGGAGCCTCAGATTCGGCACTTGATCCAAATATCGATCGCTACGCCAATGGGTTTGTAACGCGGAGTGTTGCGGGCGATTTAACGGCCATTGACACCGTGTTCACAGCCAACTTCTCACCAGCAGCAGCGACACCTGTTCCCTTTGAGTTTGAGGGGACTGGAGGCGTGTTAGTCTTGGGCGGTGGTTGGTTGTTGCGTCGCCACCTCAAGAAGAGAGCAAAGAAAGATTAGAGATTCTGAAGAGATCCCCCTCAATCCCCCTTAAAAAGGCAGGGCTGTTTCAAGAAAGGGTAAGAGAGCATCTAAATGAGTAAAGACCAC
>JBAXTW010000180.1:0-7601 GCA_037129985.1 Pseudanabaena sp. ELA645
TTTGGACATAATTTTTGGTATTAATTTCTGTCTTTTGATAAGCCTCATTAATTTCTTGATTAAAAGAAGTTAAGCCCAACAAGCCCCCACAAACAATTAAAATTGCAGGAATGGAAATTCTTAAAGAGATCGGGAAATTTGGCAATCCTTTCATGGGAACCGTTGGATAAATTTAGACCTTAGCATTCTTAATAAAACGATCATCTAGAATACTAGCAGGATCAATGGTTTTGGGTAGTAATTTGTTGTCAACCATAATCTTGACCAGTTTAGTCATGCCATTAATTAGCGATGGATCGCTCTTATCCAGCAGTTTTTGATTTGCTTGTAAATTCGGTTGGCTGAGTCCTTTAAAGGCATTGAGGATTTGCTCAGGGGTCACTTTGGTACGCTTAGCCATCCGTGCTGCGGCATCTTGAGGATTTTTTTCAAAATAATCTAAGGCGCGAAATCGACCATCAACTAAAGCTTGAATCGTATCAGGAGAATTGGCGATCGCCTCCGTACTTACTGCCAAGGTATCGACAATTTCCCCAGGAATCTGACTGCTATCAAATAGAAGTTTTGCGCCAGCCTCTAATAGCTTGGTTCTCGCGGGACCAAAAGTAACCACCGCATCTACTTTTCCTTCTTTGTAAGCGCGTTCATGTTCCGTCAATTCCAAAGACACAATCTGAATATCTTTGGTGGTCATGTCATTTTTTTCTAAGGCTCGCGCAATAAAGAAAGCACCAAGGGAAGTTGCTTCTACGCCCACACGCTTACCTTTGAGAGATTTCATGTCGGTGAATTCTGGCTTACCCAAGATCACATCACCGCCATTGGACACATCCATAATCGCGACAATGCGAATATTTTCTTGAGTCGCGGCGAGGACTAGAGCTTGATCGATTGATAGTCCCGCTCCTTCAATTTCTTTATTGCGATAGGCGCGGACTTCCTCTGTGCCTGATGGGTAATCAACTAAGCGAATCGGCTTGTCGTTGTAGTAGCCCAAATCTCGCGCCAAATATAAAGTCTCATATCCTGTCCAAAGATTTGCCCCGATGCGTAATGGTATGCTTGTTTGCGCGTTGCAATTAGTCAGGGCGATCGCCACAACCACGGCAAAGAGACTCAACAATATCTGCTTCAAATTGTGTTTTAAAGTGTAGGTGATTCTACTCATAAATTTATGTAATATCAAGAAAAATGATTGCATCTAATTTTTTGTAAGCAGGCATATCTACTCATGTCAGTTTTTTATTCTTTCATGGTAGCCCCGTTTCTCGTTAATATGGATAACAGCCCTCAGTAAGTGGGCGTAATTAAAAACCAGATCTAAAACCTGAAGCCGCCCGCTACGCGGGCGGCTTCAGGTTTTAGGGTTTTATAATTAATTGCGCCCACTTACTTATGATGTTTGTATTGATTATTATTTGTGATTAAGCCAAATGCATGGCTGTTTCATCCTGATTTGTAACATTGTCTGAAGTATCCCCCCATGACCGCTAATATTTGTAAAGTTCTATTCATTGATGATGACGAAGATGACTACATTGTGGCTCTAAGTTACAGCCTATTGAGGGATCAAGTAGCACAGTAGCAACACTTAGTAAACCAATTTTTAAAGAAATCCTTTTTAACAAAAAAGGAAAAATGTTGATTAAATGCTGGAGTAATCTTTGAGACTGAGGTCTGAGCAATCTAATGAAATATTTGAGCTAGGACTAAAAATTGCGGAGAAGGCTGTAAAATTGTATGGTGGACGATTTCTTATAGCGGTTTTCATTTTGCCCATGGCAAAATGAAAACTTCAAACCCTTACTCTGATTGTTTTTTGTTTTGCAAATGAGTACGCACTCATTTGCAAAACTCTGTATTACTAGCATTTGCAAGCAAGAGACAAAGGTTTATTTCGCATTGCCCTTAAAAACCTGATCTAAAATTTATGTACAAACCATCGATCCTAGTTGTTGACGATGAACCTAATAATTTTGATATAATTGAAGCTATCTTGAGAGATCAAGACTATGAAGTTAATTATGCGTCTAGTGGACAGGAGTCCCTCGAATCATTAGAAATATTAGAGATAGATTTGATTTTACTAGATGTAATGATGCCCGATATTGATGGTATCGAAGTCTGCGAACGCATCAAAGCCATTCCCAAATATCGACCGATTCCGATCATTATGGTCACAGCCCTGTCCGCTAAAGAAGATCTTGCTCAATGCCTAAATGCAGGTGCTGATGATTTTATTAGTAAGCCTGTTAATGCTCTGGAACTGAGGGCTAGGGTGCAATCAATGCTACGTATCAAGCAACAGCACGAAGAACTTCAAGATGCCAAAGAAGCAGCAGAGGCGGCACTGCGGATAAAGTCGGATTTTCTTGCCATGATGAGTCATGAAATTCGGACACCGATCAACGGAGTTTTAGGCATGACCCAACTCCTTTTCACAACTTCTTTAGGGAGCGATCAGCAGAAGTACCTTAATGGCATTCAAACCAGCGGAGAATTGCTCTTAGCAGTCATTAATGACATTTTGGATTTTTCCAAATTTGAATCTGGCAAGCTCGCTTTAGAGCAAATACCTTTAAATCTTCATCAACTTGCTGCAGATATATGTGCGCTGCTATCGCGACAGGCAGAAGCTAAAGGTATCCTGCTTTCTCTCCAAATTGATGAAGGAGTGCCACCGTTTATACTGGGGGATAGCATTCGACTGCGCCAGATTCTGTTAAACTTAGCTAATAATGCGGTTAAGTTTACCGATAGTGGCAGTGTGGAAGTCAAGATCTCGCTTCAATCTTCCGAAACAGTACCGCTCTTATTTTCTGTCACCGATACGGGTATAGGTATCTCGACCGAAGCTCTACAAAAACTCTTTCAGCCCTTTATCCAAGCCTCTATCTCCACTACGCGCAAATATGGCGGAACAGGATTGGGTTTGGCAATCTGTCAAAAATTGATCCAAATAATGGGCGGGAAAATTTGGGCAGAAAGTACTTCAGGTAAAGGTTCCACTTTTTCTTTTGCTTTGCCGATGCTTTTAGCAGAAGCGATTCCTGAAAATGTTATGGATAGTCCAACCCCTCTGGAACTTCGTTCAGACTTTGCCCAACAATTTCCCCATCGCATCTTAGTTGCAGAGGATAATCTAATTAATCAAGAACTCATTTTTGCCATGTTAGGGAAATTGGGATATGTCCCTAAAATTGTTAATGATGGATTAGAAGCTATCGAAGCCCTTCAACAAATGTCCTATACTTTGCTCTTTTTAGATGTGCAAATGCCTCGTATGGATGGACTAGAAACGGCGACCTATATTTCAGAACATTGGCAGGAAATCGCAGTCGATCGCCCCCGTCCCATTGTAATCGCCATGACTGCAAGCACTATGCAGGGCGATCGGGAAAAGTGCCTAGAGGCTGGTATGGATGATTATATTTCCAAACCCATTTTCTTTGACGTGTTACAAAGGATCATTAGCTCTTGGAGCATGAAATCAAGTGCTATTCCATTAGTATCCCAAGAATCAATAATATCTCAAGAGTTAACTGGTGTCTTTGAGCCAAATGCCTTAATCGGACTAAAACAATATTCCCCCGATTTACCAAAAAGAGTGATTCATCTTTTTCAGTCTCAAGAAGCCCCTCATCTGTTTGAGGTTCTCCGAAAAGCATTAGTAAACAAAGATGTCTCGCAAATTGAGTTTGCCGCCCATTCCTTAAAGGGAAGTAGTTCTATGTTAGGGGCGATATCTTTTTCGCAACAGTGCCATACGATCGAGGTGGCTGGAGGAAAACAACAACTTGATGGAATTGAGTTGTTGTTCGATCGATTAGAAAAAGAATACAAATTAGTTTCCGAATATTTAGAAGCCTACCTATATGAATAAATTGAATAAATTCATTCAATTTGGGTTGTAGATGGTTAGCTAAACCACTCTCCAAGGGGAAAACATAACCTAAGCTATGATTTATCTCACGTTGTCCATAAAATCTTGAATTTTTAAATTAAGCGGATCTAAACTTTATGCCCCCCCTGTATCCTAGTCGTTGATGATGAAACTGCTAATTTTGATGTAATAGACGCTATCTTGAGCAATCAAGACTATCGATTACATTATGCAACTAGTGAGTGGTAGTGGTGCGATCGCCTCTTTAGAGAGGTTAAATCCCGATCTAATTTTGCTAGATGTAATGATGCCAATCATGGATGGCATAGAGGTCTGTCAGAAAATTAAAGCGATATCACAATGGAGTGCTGTGCCAATTATTGAATCTAATTGTTTGCAAGCAGGCTTACCTGCTCATGTCAGTTTTTTATTCTTTCATGGTAGCCCCGTTTCTCGTTAATATAGATAACAGCCCTATGATGCTTGTATTGGTTATTATTTGTGATTAAGCCAAATGTATGGCTGTTTCGTCCTAATTTGTAACATTGTCTGAAGTATTGCCCCCCCATGACTGCCAATATTTGTAAAGTTCTACTTATTGATGATGACGAAGACGACTACATTGTGACTCGTGATTTTTTGGACGAGGCTGAGCAGTTATCTTTTCAATTAAATTGGGTCGATAACTATGATGATGGATTAATTGAGATTGGCAAAAATCAGCATGATTTATATCTTTTAGATTTTCGGCTTGGCAAGGGCAATGGCTTAGAACTTTTAGAAGAAGCGATCGCCAAGGGCTGTAATAAGCCGATTATTTTATTAACAGGGCTAGGTGATAGTGAAATCGATCAAAGAGCGATGAAATCTGGTGCATCGGATTATTTAGTCAAAGGTCGATTTTTGAGTGCGACGTTATTAGAGCGTTCAATTATCCATGCGATCGAGCGCAAACATTCCGAAAATCGCCAATTGCAATTAGTCGGTGAATTAGCAGCCGTTAATCAAGAACTCAAAGACTTTGCCTATATCGTCTCCCACGATCTCAAGGCTCCCTTGCGGGGCATCGCATCTCTGGCAGATTGGCTGCAAAAGGATTATGGCGATCGCCTTGATGATGAAGGTCGTGATATGCTGCAAATGATGAGCGGTCGAGTGCGGCGCATGAGTGACTTAATTGACGGAGTGCTGCAATATTCTCGTGTGGGGCGAGTGCGCGAAGATAAAAACATCATCGATCTCCAAGCTCTAGTCCATAATACGATCAATGCGATCGCGCCACCATCGGGCATAAAAATCGAAATCGATACAAATTTACCAACATTACTTGCTGAAAAGCACCGAATGCATCAGGTGTTTCAAAAATTACAACAGGCGATCGCGGATTTACAGCAAGAAAACCAAGAACGCTTAAAAATCGAAGATTCATTGCGGGAAAGTCAGAAACGCTTTGAGTCTCTAGCCGCCGTTGCACCTGTGGGCATTTATCGTACTAATACCACTGGTGATTGTATCTATGTCAACGATCGCTGGTGTGAGATCGCAGGCTTGACCGCCGCAGAAGCGTCTGGTCCTAACTGGGCGAGAGCATTGCATCCTGAAGATCGCCAAAAAGTTGGAACAGAATGGTATGCCTCCGTACAGAAGCGTCGCCCGTTTGAGCTTGAGTGTCGTTTTCAAAAGCCCGATGGCACTATAACTTGGGTACTTTCACGAGCCAGAGCCGAACGCGATATCTATGGCGAAATCATTGGTTATGTGGGGACGATTACCGATATTAGCGATCGCAAACAAGCCGAAGCAGAACTCAAGCAGCTTAATGCTACGCTAGAAGTAAGGGTGGAAAGTCGAACTAGAGAACTCCAAGAACGGGAGAAAAACCTAGAAGAATCGCAAAGGCTGCTACAGACTGTTCTCGATGTTTTCCCTTTAGCAGTATTTTGGAAAGATCGCCAATCAATTCTATTGGGATGCAACCAAGTTTTTGCGATCGCAGCAGGAGTAACTTCGCCTAGCGAAGCAGTTGGCAAAAGCAATTTTGACTTTTCCTATTCCGAAGAGGAAAAACTTAAATACACGCTGGATGATCGCTCCGTAATGGAGTCTGGAGTCCCAAAGATCGGCATTCATGAGACGATTACCTTAGCTAATGGTGAAATACAATGGATCGAAACTAATAAAATTCCCCTGCGAGATGAATTGGGAGAAGTTGTGGGTATAGTCGGTACTTTTCAAGATATTAGCGATCGCAAATTTGCGGAAGAAGCTCTAGCAGAAAGCGAAGCATTTAATCGTCAGTTAGTCGAAGAATTTCCCATTGGCTTAGCAAGCTGCCGCATGGACGGTCAACTCGTCTATGTCAATTCCGCCTTTGCCAAAATACTAGGACGCACTATCGAAGAAACCCTAGAACTAACTTACTGGGACATAACTCCCATCAAATATGCCGATCAAGAAGCAGCCCAATTAGAAAGTCTCCAGCTCGAAGGACGTTATAGTTCCTACGAAAAAGAATACATTCATAAAGATGGTTATTTGGTTCCAGTCCTTTTAAATGGGTTGGTGATTTTACAAAAAGGAGAGTTAATTATCTGGTCGAGCGTACAAGATATTAGCGATCGCAAACAATCTGAAACAAAATTGCAGCTAGCCAACGAAGAACTCATGCGGGCTACCCGTCTCAAAGATGAGTTCCTTGCCAATATGAGCCATGAACTGCGGACACCGCTGAATTCGATTTTGGGAATGAATGAATCTCTACAGGACGAAGTATTTGGCAGTATTAACAAGCGCCAGCTTAAAGCATTGCAAACCATTGAGAGTAGCAGTACGCATCTTTTAACATTGATTAATGACATTCTCGATGTTGCCAAAATCGAGTCGGGACAGATTACCTTAAATTTAACTGTTACAAATATAGAAAGCTTATGTACATCTAGTTTGTCATTTATCAAGCAGCAAGCATTAACAAAACGCATTCAATTAATACCTAGAATTCCTAAGCATTTGGCAGCAATCAGGCTAGATGAAAGGCGGATTCGACAAGTCCTAATCAATCTGCTCAATAATGCTGTTAAATTTACTCTAGAAGGAGGGACAATCATTTTAGAAGTATCGGAAGTTCGCCTTGAAAGCAGTACAACCAATCTAACGCCCCTAAATTACTTAAAGATAGCCGTGATTGATACTGGAATAGGCATTACGGCAGAGAACATTCAGAAACTATTTCAACCCTTTATCCAAATCGATAGTGCGCTGAACCGTCAATATAATGGCACGGGATTGGGTTTGGCTTTAGTCAAAAGACTTGTAGAAATTCACGGAGGAACTGTAGAACTGACAAGCGAGGTGGGAGTCGGTAGTTGCTTTGCAATTAATCTTCCCATTAATATTGACTCATCTGAAATCGAAGAACAAACTAACTCTGACTTGTCAGAACAAGCTCAGATCGGTCAAAGCCAAACTGAAGAACTAATTTCACCCTTAATTTTGCTAGCAGAAGATAACGAGGCTAATATTGCGACATTCACCAGTTACCTCGAAGCTAGGGGCTACCGCATTTTATTGGCAACTGATGGACAACAGGCGATCGATCTTGCCAAAAGCCATAGCCCAGATTTGATTTTGATGGATATCCAGATGCCCGTTATTGATGGACTCGAAGCAATTAAACAAATTCGTCTCGATCCTAATCTGGCTGATATTCCAATTATTGCGC
>JBAXTW010000181.1:0-7486 GCA_037129985.1 Pseudanabaena sp. ELA645
TTTATTAGATAAATGGCGGGTGATTTATCATCAATTACTAATTCGTGTAGCGATCTCTGAACTTGACAATATCGCTAAACAACTCCAGCAAGCTAATCCCCTCGTAATCTTTTTACGTCCAAAAATCGAAGAAATTTGGGAACGGATTGCTGTGGATGATGATTGGCAACCTCTTTATCAGGCGATCGCGGAAATGAAAAAGTAAAATAGAAAGTCCCTGAAATAAATTGCGGGCTGAAAGCTAAAACCTGTTGAAACGGGTTAATCAGAGTTTAAAATAGGGTGAACCAAGAATTTCTGAGTAAAATCAAACCATTATGGAACAAAGATTAACGGATACCCAGTTAGCAAAAGTTGTCGCAGAAGTCCAGCGATTATCTCAACGTCAGCAAGCAGAATTAGCCCCAGAACAGGTTAGGGAAATTTTGCAGGAATTAAATTTGCCCCCAGAACTTTTAGAAGAAGCCATGATCCAAATGGATCGGCGCGAGGCTCTAGCTGATCAACAAAAACGCGATCGCTGGATTATCGGTGGTGTTATCGGAGTTGCTGCCTTATGTGTGATCGGCTTCATCGTTTTTACCCAAAATCAACAACAAATAACGGCTCGTGTGACGGTAATTCGAGATCGCATAACTTTAAAACAAGATAATGGCGGCAATCTCAGCACCGTTCCCCGACAAAACAGTGGTGAAATTTTTTATCGGATAACGTTATCCGATGCGCCCGTTGGTCAGCAACTTTCCCTATCTTGTAATTGGATTGCCCCCAGTGGACAAATTATTCACCAAAATAGCTATCAGACCAAAGAAATTGGTGCGCCCATTTGGAATACCTTTTGTCGCTATAGTTTGGGTTCAGAGATGCCTGTGGGAACTTGGAAAGTTGAATCTTTTTTAGGCGATCGCAGGCTTAGTGATAGTACTTTTGAAGTCAAATAAGTATGGATAAAAAGATTAACATTCAAATTGCAACTTCTCGATCACAATGGGTTGGTTATTGGGGCTATGATAATCCGACAAAATTGTCCCAATCACTTCAACTAATTTTGCAACAAAAAGGAAAAAAGGAAAACTGGCATATCTCTTCTGACACTTCTACAGATGGAATACTTGCAACTCTTTCGGCATCAGGATTACCATTTGATTTTACTAGCAATGCTCTTTTGCCTGATATTTGGGTAAAAATTACAGAAGATGGTTTGATTTTGGGAAGAGAAGCCTTTGGAAGAGTTCCGCTTTATTGGTTAAAACAAGAACAGGTAATTTGGTTTGCTTCACGCTTTCAACTGCTGTTACCGTTAGTAACTTCTCCTAATATTAATTTAGCGGCTTTATATGGCTATAGCTGTTTTTCCTATGTATCAACGCCTTTAACACCCGTTGAGAATATTTTTTCACTAACCGCAGGAACACAACAAATTTGGGAAATTGATCGATCTAAAAAATTATTATTTTCCTATTCTAATGATCAACACAATTGGCAAGAAAAAACTCCCATTATTGATAATGAAAAAGATGCGATTTGCCAGCTTCAAATCCTTTTAAAAGCATCAATAAAACGACAAATTGTTGACCTCAAAGATGAAACCGTTGGTGTCTTTTTATCGGGAGGATTAGACTCTTCTATTGTAGCGGCATTACTGGTACAAGCAGGAGTAAAAGTGCGAGCCTATAGCCTTGATTTTGGGGATGAGTTTACAGAATATTCCTATGCCGAACAAGTAGCTCAATGGCTCAAGATTCCCTTAGTTAAAGTAGATGTTACTCCTAAACGCATTAAATCAGCTTTAATACCAACAATTCAAGCTTTAGACATCCCTTTTGGAGATGGAGTAACGGTTCCCTTATTTTTGCTTTGTCAAGTTGCCAGTCAGGAGGTTGAAATTATTTTTAATGGGGAAGGAGGTGATCAATTATTTGCGGGTTGGACGAATAAACCGTTAATTGCAGCTAGTATTTATCAATGTGAACATCCCGACAACCAACAATCTTTTGAACAAAACTATCTCCGTACTTTTCATCGGCTTTGGGGTTATGAATCGCAAATATTTCAACCAAATATTTATCAAAAAGTACAACTAATAAATCCTGAAAATTGGTTGGGATCTGCTTTAGATTCTACTCAAACAACCTCGCTATTACATCGATTACGTCGTGCTTCCTTAATGTTAAAAGGAGCGCAAAATATTCATCCTAGGGCAACCAATTTGGCTTCTGCTCATGGTTTAAAAGTGCGATCGCCGTTTTGTGATTTAGACCTAGCCCAATGGACATTTCAAGTGCCAGAAAAACTGTTTTTACAAGGAGCCTGTGAAAAATATATTCTGAAACGGGCGGTAGAAGACTGGCTACCATCGGAAATTGTTTGGCGACAGAAACGGGGCATGGGTGTTCCTTTAACGGCTTGGTGTTTGCAAAATTGGTGGTCAGAATTGGGAAATTGGCTAAATCCTGTTATTTTACAAGCAGAGGGAATATGGCAATCTGATTTAGCCGCTCGCGTTGCTTTTGGTGAATTGAGTGGTTTGATTCAGGGACGACGGATTGGCGAAATTCTCTGGCTACTGATTGTTTGGCAAATATGGCGATCGCAAGTTTTAGGACGCTCCTTTAAAAAATATTCCTTTAATCATCCTTTTTTGATACCTTATTTCCTGTGGAGATATAAAAAACAATGGTCTTAAATTTTAATTGTTCGACTAATTTTATGCAGGAGTTACTAACAATTTACGGTTCGCCGCTCTACGTTTACAACGGCGATCGCCTCAGGCAAACGATTGAGCAGATAACCGAAGCAATTCCCCATGTTCAAACTCAATTTCATTTTGCTAGTGTAACTAATGGAAATATATCTTTATTAAAGATTTTTCGTGATCGTGGTTGGGGACTTCATGCTAATACACTTGGAGATGTTTATTTAGGCTTAAAAGCGAATTTTATTCCCTCGAAAATCATTTACACTGGCAGTAATTTAAACTCAGAAGAAATGCTTCAAATTCTGGAATGGGGAATTTCTACGCTCAATTTAGATAGCCTATCTCAGCTAAAATTATTTTGCGATACTTATCAAGCTTTACCACTAAACTCTAAGCCGTTAAGTTTACATTTAGGTTTACGCTTAAACGAGCCGAATTTAACAGGCAATAGCCGCATTGGAGTCCGTTCCGATGAATTTTTTAATGCCATTGATTTGGCAAAAATTTATGATCTTAAAATCAGTGGTTTACATTTTTATCGGGGAACAGGAACCAACTCCACTCAAGCTTTTACTCAAGTTATTGACTCTGTTTTGGCGATCGCGCAACAGTTACCAGACTGGGAATATTTGGATTTTGGTGGTGGTTTTGGTTATCCCTATCATCATCAAAAAATAGGGTTTGATTGGTCTGAATTTGGGCAGATATTAACTCAAAAGCTGTCTCAACTTGGGCGATCAATTAATTTAATCATTGAACCAGGACGAGCAGCGGTCGCGGGTTGTGCGATTCTTTTAACTAAAATTGTTTCCGTGAAATGGCAAGAAAACAAACAAATTGTGGGAACTGATACCACTGTTGCGAATATTTCTGTTCCCTCCGTACATGGCGGCTACCGAGAAATTGTCGCTTTAAATTCTAACTTGGCTGGCTCCCTTTATTCTACAGATATTTGCGGTAATACCACCTATTCCCGCGATTATTTAGGACGAAATTGCTGGTTGCCAAAGTTAGCAATTGACGATACTCTAGCAATTTTAGATGTGGGAGCCTACGGTTACGCCATGTCATCCCATTTTCTCCATCGCCCCCGACCTGCCGAAGTTTTATTAGAGGGAAATAAACATTGCTTAATTCGTCAACGGGAAAATTATGATGTGTTATTGACTAATCAAATTTTTCAATAAAGAATTCTGCTAAAACTTCCTTGGCTTCGTTACAATTTTATTTTTGGTATTTATTTTATGAAATGTATTCGATGTGGCACAGACAACAACTTAAAAGATCGTACCGCTAATTCTGGAAGATGTTCAAAGTGCAATCATGCTTTTGTCTTTGAACCCACTAGCATGAAGGGTGTCAAATTTACAGACCCATTTTTTGCTAAGGCGATCGCCGATATATCGGTAAATAATACACTTTTTTTTACACCAAAACAGTTTTTCTATTTTATTGACAAGCGACTTAAAAATAGAGCAGTTATTGGCTTGGGGGGATATCTCATTATTTATTTATTTTCCAGCATTCTTTTGTTTCTGGTTATTCCAAAACAAGCTCTTTTATTAGTGTTAATTTTGTTTAATATTTGTTGTTTTTACATACTATTTATAGATAGTAATTCTTCTCACTCTCCTAAAAATCGCCGTAGTGCTTCAACTGGCTTACAGTTGTGGGGAGTATTGATCGCTTTCGTAGGAGTTTATTATGGAGTTACCACTAATTCTCTAATGATTTACAGCACATCTGTCATAGTAGCTTTCTCAGCTTTTTTGATCGGTTTCTTTCAGGAGAAAAAAGCAAGCAAAATTTCTGAAACCTTCTTAATTAATGCGGGTCAAATGCTGGGTTGGCTAGATACTTACCGTTCGCTGATTTTCTTAATGCAAATGACATTCATTAATTTGCACTTTTTGGCATTACTATTGATAATTAATACTAATAAAGGTCATTATTGCTTTAATTTATTTGTAATGCATACAAGAAGGTGAAAATCAATAACTTCGTAAAAAAAGTTCATAAAGCCTGAGATCCTTATTGTCCCGTCAAATGTTTTGACCTATTTCAAAAATCAGCGAACCGTAAGTAGATAGCTGGACAAGAATTAATGGTTCCGTATCGCAACTTTTGCCATCACCTTTTAATGCCTTGCCAGCCCAGAATATAGCACCCGATCCTAATGTTACTAATTATAGTTTTGATCGCTTAGTCGTTTGTCAAACTGACGAAATTGCTCAAATGTTAATTGCCAATAATTTCCACTTTGAAAACAATTGTGCAATTCTCAGTATTTCGGGCTATCCCCAAAGCATTTTTGATACCACCATGCAGATGCTCCGTCGTAATCCTGATTTGCGCGTATTTGCTTTCCATGATTGCAGTCCTGAAGGCATAACATTAGCCAGTGAATTACGGACAAATTTGCGTTGGTTTCCTGATGAAACAATTGTTATTGTGGATGTTGGACTTTCTCCGCGTCAAATTTTGGCGGCAAAAAAAGCTATGTTTATACAATCTTCAAAAAACTCTGCTCAAGCGTCTCAATTATTAGCTGATTCTATTAGGAAAAATTTGTCTAAAGTAGAATTAGAATGGTTAGATAGGGGAAATTGTGTTGAGCTAGAATCTTTTACACCCCAACAATTAATTCAGGTTCTTAATCGCAGTATTGCCAATAGTCAGCAACTAACATTGGGTGAAGATAGCACATTAATTTTAGTGGGAGGTAGTGATAGTTCTTTTTATGCAACAGAAAGTTTTGGTTGATTCAATTTTTTCTATTTACCTGTAACCAGACTTCTAAACTAACTAATAACCATAATTTTACGCCGTATCTCCGCCAAGTATCACCTTCATAATTTAACCAATCACGAATTAAATTTTGATTAAAATAAGGTGCGATCGCGGCTTTACGATTTAGTAATAACGATCTAGCTTCTCGTTGCCAATATTGCTTAAATCCTAACTGTACAGGAACCATCATGCCACTTTTAGGACGATGTAAAATTTGGGTTGGTAACAGATCGGCAACGGCTTGTTTTAAGACTGCTTTTTCCTGCACGCCTGATAATTTATATTCGGGTGGAATTTGCATACTTAATTCAACAATGCGTTGATCAAATAACGGAGAGTGACCTATTAATCCTGCCGCCTGTGTTAAATTATTGACCTTAGTTAAAATTTGATCGGCTCCTTTAAACTTAATATTTAAAGCCATCAAACGATTCAAATAATCTATTTTTGAGTTCAAATCTTCAGAAAAAATATAGGGTTGATCTCGCACAGTTTTCCAGATATTTGGTTTGAGTAATTGAGGTAAATCAGAGGCACATTTCTGAAAAGAAAGTAAATAGGCTTGGAGAGAATCTTGCTCAGTAATAGAGCCATATAACTGATTGAGTAACATAGGTTGGTTTTTTGGACCACCAAAACAAGGATCGCCGCCTTCTCCATTCAAAATAACTTCTACGGATTCTTTGGCGAGATTTCCGAGTAACAAATTGGGAACCGTTAAAGGATCACCAATGGGATCATCTAACCAGCCCATTGTTTCAGGTAATCTTTCCCACATTTGACGAAAAGTTATTTCTAAAATATGATGATTGGTATTAAATTTTTCTGCTATTAAACTAGAAAACTCTAACTCATTCGGGCAGTCTTTGCCAAAGTGAATTGAATAGGTATGAATCGGTGCATTATGAAACTTTGATGCCAAAGCAACGACACTACTAGAATCCAAACCGCCCGAAAGAAAAACACCAATAGGTTCTTTATTTGGTAAACAATTTTGCACAACTTCATCTAACAACGATCGCAGTTTTTTACCGTGCCATTCCAAAGAATTGGGATCTTGATCAAGAGAAGGGTTTTCAGTTTTATAATCGGTCTGTAATTGCCAATAAAAATTGATTTTTTCTGTTGGAAAATCCATCATACTTCCGGGTCGCAATTCCCGCACATCCCGCCATAAAGTCCGAGATCCAGGTACAAAGGAGCAACAGAGATAATCCCTCAATGCTACTGTGTCTAATTCTTGGGAATGATAGGGGTTTAATGTCCGCAGATTGGGCGCGATCCAACGAGTTTTTCCCGTAGTTGTGTAATAAAGTGTTTTTCCACCAACGCGATCGCGTCCTAAGTATAATCTTTGCGCTTCTCTATCCCAAACTGCCAACCCAAAAATTCCGACTAATTTACTAAACGTTTCTACTCCCCAATATTCCCAAGCCTTGATTATTAATTGTAGATCAGATAAAACCTGATTATCTTGCTCGAATAAAGATAAATTTTGGCGATCGCTCAACCAAACATTTCCTACTATCACAAAGCGTTGAGAAGGACTAATAACAAATGATTCATTAGGGCAGAAAATCGCAAGATGTTCATCCTGCAAAGTCGCTTCAGACAGAACAGCAACTTTACCCCAAGCCAGATACCAAGTTTGCGGAGTATTTATTTGAAAAGGATTATTGATCGATATTCTCAACAAATTCATTATCTACTAAAAAAAGTTGGACTAACCATGACGCAGTATTTCCTTGTGTAAATCTATTATCTTCCACAGTTGCACCGATGACAATTGTTCGTGGTGATTAGCCTTTATTCCTAGCTACGATCCTCGATTTACGGCAGCTTATTTCGACCATGCAGGGCGCTATAGCTATGCCAATCAACCTGCGGCTTGCTATTGGGATCTCGAAAGGCTGCAAGATCCTCTCAGTATGGTGATGGATAAAGATGAGATGCAGTCATCATTACAGAAGTTTAAAGACTTCTATCGCGATGCTTATT
>JBAXTW010000182.1:0-7438 GCA_037129985.1 Pseudanabaena sp. ELA645
CAGTATGGGTTTCCTGTTGCTGCCTAATAACTGTATTATATTGAGGTCGCACCCGTTCGGAAAAGCTCAGCGATCGCTTGGTAAACTTAGCAACTACTTCATTCAATTCTTGGCTACTAAATACCGTGCTACCTAGTACTTCAAATTTCTGAACCGTGATTGCTTCTATTTGGGTTGGTTCTGTATTATCCGAAGGATTAACGGATGGACTAGGTGGTTTGAGTAATTGGTCAGGCGGTGGTAGCGGCGTTGGAATGGTTTGCGGTAAAGGTGGTGGCGTGTTGGGGGTAATAATTTGCGGAGTTTGGGCTAGAGCATTTTGGGGTAAATCACTGCTGGAAAGACCATTACTTTGAGCAAGGGCTGGTAATGGCATGAGGATGAGCCATGTCATACCAAAAATTTGTGAGATGTGAAGGTTGGATATGGACAACCACTTAGATTTAACCTTGCTCAAGACATTACCCCTTAAATTTTGCAAAATAATACTAAAATACTACCTGTGGAACCAGATAAAAGCCTGTGGACGGGCAAAAAGCCCATCGCACATTCTATATTTAATTGTAACCAGCTACTTACTAGCTTTTTGCTAGTTTCCCTAACCATTCAGCGATCTGCTGCTTCTTCTTGGCATTTTCAAGACTGGTATAGCTCACCAAGGCTTGTTGCAAAGTGGTCTGGGCGGATTTTTTATCGCCTGACAATACCTGCAATTTTGCCAATCCAACCTGAGTGTCAGCAATTACTTCATTATTCTGCTCAGTTTTTGCCAAAGTTAAAGCATTTTGATAATATGCTTCAGCTTTAGAACGCAAACCAATTTGGAGCGAGAAATTCCCTAACAATCGCTCTACTAAAGCTACAGGTTTCTCCGATTGGCTAACTTTCTCTAGAGCCGCGATCGCTTGTTCTGTCAGTCCAAATTCCCCATAAATTTCCGCAAGGGCGATCGCCTTGGCAACTACTGGCAAATCCTTATTAGACTCAACTGGTGCAAGTTTTTTGGCGAGTGCTTTACTTTTTGATGGTGATAGAACTTTAAAACGGAGGCGAAATTCAGGTGCATCGGTTTTGGTCAAAGCTGTCGCTTGAAAATTATACTCAATGTCTGGTTGCAAAGCTTTTTCGCCTGCATAGGCGACTTTATCTCCTGTTACTTGGCGATCGAGTAGCTTCTCTTGCTTGGTTCCCAACTGTACGCGATATCCTGTTGCTCCCTTTACCTCTGGTAAACGAATCGCCTGCTTCCCATCTAGCAAAACCAAGCTGTAAAAACGCAGATCAACGAACTTGAGGAAATCATCTTCCTCTAGAGGGTTGTAAGTCTCAGCTCTAGAAGCAAAGGCAACTTTGCTCTGTGGGCAAATTTTCGATAGTCCTGAAAGTACGCCTTGTTCTACATTTCTCACACTGCGATCGGGGCAAGACACTTGCAATACCGTATCATAATCAGGTTTAACTACATCGCCGTTATTGAGTACCATCCCAAATTTTGCGGCTTGAGGACCACCGCCATTACGAATTACCGTCGCCTTGCCACTAAGCAGAACAATTCTCACATTTGCCGCAGCGATTTCCGAAAAAGTTAAAGTTCCAATTACACTCAATCCAAAACTGACCAAAAGCGTTTGTAAAGCCTTCATTTTCCGTTGCATAATTATTTCTCCTCAGTATTTATTTAGTGGGTTTATTTGTTGAGTCTTTACTGTCTTTACCAGCAAGCACCATGTTTAGACGTTTATTTGCCAATCCATACCATTCATCGTCTTCTGGTTGAGCCAGCTCGGTTGGTGTCACATTACTGACACATTTCGTCCAAAAGTTACTAGCTTTTGCTGGTTCCTTTGGATTTTTAGCATCTACAACTTGAGCTAACAAGCAATAGGAAGAACTTCGCTCTGGGTCTAATTTAATAGCAAGTCTTAGTTTTGACTCTGACTCATCATAGCGCTCTTGCATGAATCTCGCCCAACCCGTATTCTTGAGTAAACTGTAATAGACTTGCTTAACATTGGTGTTTTCTTGTACATTCTTACTAGCAAGCTCTGTACCTTGATTGAGAAAGCGAAGGGCAATTCCATATTCTTTTTTGAGAATGTATAAGCGCCCCAAGTTATTGATAGCTTTGAGGTAGTTGGTGGAATCGATAAACTTTTCCGAATCGATCTGTACCGCCAGTTCGTATTGTGCTTTCGCCTTTTCGAGATCGTTTATTTCCTCATAGAGCCAGCCAAGGTTGTAATAAGCATCAGCATAATCAGGACGCATGGCGATCGCCTGCTCAAAATCTCCCTTCGCACTTTCGATCCGACCGTTCTTGAAGTTTTCGATGCCACTTTTATTGACATCGATCGCCCAAGTTGGTAGATAGGAGTTTACGCTTAATAAAGACAGCATTAGCATCCAAGAAAAACCGCAGCTAAGTTCTTGCCAAAGTTCTTCAGGAATGTTCATGCTAATGAGGATTTTATCAATTGATTTTCGACCGCCTTCTGTGAAGGCTCCCCCTCCTGCCATGAGGGTTAAGACAGCTTGACCAAACACAGCTAAGGTTGTTTCTGAACTTGCCCCACCACTCAATATTTTGGATGATGTATTGACCACTAAACTCAGTGACACCGTTAAGGCGACGATGGTCAAACCATTCCATAGCCAATCCCACCTTTCCCAGTTAGATGCAAAAAACCACCACCAGTTTTTTTCTGATGGTTCAAGTCGCGATCGCCAGTCTGATAATCTAAGCAATTTCAGGATCAGCTTTTGTTGTTTTTGTAATCGACCATCTAATTGTTCTATTTCTGCGTGGGGGGCAGATAACAAATTAGCCCGATGGGAGAGTATGTCTTGGAGTTCGTCCCTGATCATTAACACGGCAAGTGCTGCATCAGATGTTGGTTTGGGATCTTTTGATTCCAATTTTTCCAAAGCTGATTGGTATTCCGAAAGAACTTGAGATACTGACTTAGCCTCAGACATAGATCTATGAAAATTATTAATTCACTCCACGGAGTTATGATAGACCAAATTTACCATCTTTGCGATCGCCATAATGCTTAGCTAAAAGAAACATTAAAAATGTTCTTCTTTAGTGGTATAGATAAAATTTGGTCGCAGGAATAGGTAATGCGTAATAATCATTTTCGAGAAAACTTTCGAGTAACAGCTTTAGCTTCAATATTTTCGCTGATTGGCTTGAGTTTTTCCTGTCTCGCTAGTTTTGCTCAAACTGCGATCGGCCCTGACACAACTTTGCCAGTCAATACATTAGTTAATTTTAATAACACAAATAATACCTATAGAATTACAGGTGGAACTCAGGTTGGGACAACCCAATTTCACAGTTTTCAGGATTTTTCTGTACCAACTGGCAATACTGCTCATTTTGACAGCGTACTACCAACAACAAATGTGATTGGGCGTGTGACTAGCTCAAATATCTCAAATATCGATGGGACGTTAAAAACTAATGGGTCAACTAATTTATATTTGATCAATCCAAAGGGGATCATTTTTGGGGCAAACGCAAAGTTAGATATTGCGGGTTCGTTTAGTGCTAGTACCGCCAATAGCATTAAGTTTTCCGATGGTAGTGAGTTTAGCGCTACTAATCCCCAAGATCCGCCTTTGTTGCAGGTGACGATACCTTTGGGTTTGCAGTACGGAGAAAGTAAGGTGGGGGCAACCATTAAAAGCAGTGGTAGTCTGTCGGCGGGGCAGGATCTAGTTTTGAATGCCGATAAGTTGGATTTGGCGGGGCAAATAGATTCTCAGAGAGATTTAAAGTTACAAGCACAAGATTCCATAAGGATTATAAGTGGAAAGCTAGCCTCTTATAATCCTTATGGAGGTAATGTGAGCATTGATATTGCCGCCAAAACTCTGGAACTTCTGGATGATTCTTTTTTGCTGACTAGTAGGGCTTTCGGACTGGTAAACGTTGAAAATATTACTATTAATATTACCGATTCTATCAAGTTGGATCGCAAAAGCGGTGTTAGAAGTGAAGGCAATGTGAATATTGCTGCCAAAACGCTAGAACTTCTGGGTGGTTCTCTTTTGAATACTGCTAATGTTACTGATCTGGAGAGCAATGCTGGAGATATTACTATTAATGTTGCTGATTCTGTCAAATTTGATGGCATAAGCGGGCTTGCGAGTAGCGTAGGGTCGAGTGGAAGAGGAAACGGAGGCAATGTGAATATTACTACAAAAAACTTGGAACTTCTGGGTGGTTCTTTTTTGAGTAATAGTAATTTCGGAAAAGGGAATGCTGGAGATATTACTATTAATGTTGCCGATTCTGTCAAATTTGACGGTGTAAGCAAGGTTCTGAGTCTGGTAGGGATTCAAGCGGTAGGAAACGGAGGTAATGTGAATATTACTGCCAAAACTTTTGAACTTTTGGGTGGTTCTTTTTTGAGTAATAGTAATCTCGGAAAAGGGAATGCTGGAGATATTACTATTAATGTTGCCGATTCCGTCAAATTTGATGGCAAAAGTACGGTTGTGGCACAGATGCAAGGGGTGGGGAACTCTGGCAATTTAAATATTTCTGCCAAAACTTTTGAACTTTTGGGTGGTTCATTGTTGACTAATAGCACTTTCGGGAAAGGGAACGCAGGCAATGTTACTATTATAGCTGATGATTCTATCAAATTTGATGGCAAAAGCTATGTTGTGAGTGGCGTAGGGTTTGCAGCAGAAGGAAACGGAGGCAATGTGAATATTGCTGCCAAAACTCTGGAACTTCTGGATAGTTCTTTTTTAGTTGCTACTACTAACGGAAAAGGGAACGCTGGAAATATTACTATTAATGCTAAAGACAAGGTTGAATTCAGCCATTTGGGTGGAGTATTTAGCGGGGTAGAAACTGGAGGAAATGGCGATGCTGGGATTATTAGTATTACAGCAAATTCTTTGTCGGTAATAGATGGCGGACGTATAAGCGCGAGAACAATCGCACAAGGTAATGCAGGCAAAATAATCATTAAAGTTACAGATGCAATTTTAATTTCTGGTATCGCAAATGGTTTTCCTAGTAGCGTCTCTAGTTCGGTCAGTGTTGGTGGTATAGGTAATGCAGGAAATGTAACTATTGAAGCAAAATCTATAGCGATCGCCGATAGTGGTGTCTTGGTCTCATCCAGAACAGATGGGCAAGGGGATGCTGGTAACGTTAATATCAAGGCTGAAACATTAAATATTCAGAATGGTGGAGGTGTTTCTACATCCACTTCTACTGATGGCAATGGAGGTAGCGTCAATATCGTCTTAGGTGAAGCGTTGTTTTTGGATGGTAATGGTTCGTTGATTACGGCGGGTACTACAGATACATCAACAGGTAAAGGTGGTAATATCTTCATCGATCCGCCTCTAGTTAGTATCACTAATGGAGCAGTGATTTCTGTTAATAGCCTTGGCAAGGGTAACGGCGGCAGTCTCAATATTGTTGCTGATAAGTTCATCTTTGCCAACAAGGCAGCTCTATTTGCGAATACAGCTAGTGGTGAAGGCGGTAACATTAACCTAAAGATTGGTGATATTTTCTTTCCCCGTAATAATAGCAACATCACTGCCACCGCAGGTGGTACAGGTAATGGCGGTAATATTTCTCTCTCATCATTATTTATGGTTGCCGTTCCCTCTGAAAATAGTGACCTCTTCGCCAATGCTTTCTTTGGTAAAGGTGGTCAAATCGATATTACTACTAATGGATTATTTGGATTGGGATTCCGTTCTCGTCTGACCCCCCTTAGCGATATTACCGCAAGTTCTGAATTTGGAGTACAGGGAACCGTCAGCATCACTACCCCAGGGGTTGATCCGAGTAAGGGATTAAGTAATTTACCTACTGACACTAGTGATGCCAGTAGACTAGTTGCGGAGAAATGTTTAGCCGATCGCCAAGATAGTTCTTTTGTGATCACAGGTCGTGGTGGTGTGCCTGCTAGCCCCTTTGATACCATTAGTGCTGTCAATATTCCCGATCATCTTGGTTCGATTAGTAATCAGACTGCCAATAATACTGCTAATGCAATTACTCCTAGACTGGCTAATTCTAGCGATCGCCTCCCTAATCAGATTCCCGATCGCATAGTCGAAGCACAAGGATGGATAATCAATACTCAAGGTCAGATTTCTCTAATTGCGGAAGCAGCAGCCACACCTGCCCCAGTTTGGTCAAATCAGCCTAAATGCAAATAATCTAGTGAATAACCTAAATATAAATGAATATGTCCAACTCTTTGCGTAAAAATGATTTTCGAGTAACTTTAGGCACAATCTTTTCAATGATTGGCTTGAGTTTCTCTTGTTTACCTAGTTTTGCTCAAACTGCGATCGCCCCTGACACAAAGCTACCAGTCAATACATTAGTTAATTTTAATAACACACTTACGGTTCGCTGATTTTTGAAATAGGTCAAAACATTTGACGGGACAATAAGGATCTCAGGCTTTATGAACTTTTTTTACGAAGTTATTGATTTTCACCTTCTTGTATGCATTACAAATAAATTAAAGCAATAATGACCTTTATTAGTATTAATTATCAATAGTAATGCCAAAAAGTGCAAATTAATGAATGTCATTTGCATTAAGAAAATCAGCGAACGGTAAGAACACAAGCAAAACCTATACGATTACGGGTGGGACTCAGGTTGGGACAACCCAATTTCATAGTTTTCAGGATTTTTCTGTACCAACTGGCAATACTGCTCATTTTGATAGCTTACTGACAACAACAAATGTGATCGGGCGGGTGACTGGCTCAAATATCTCAAATATCGATGGAATATTAAAAACTAATGGGTCAACCAATTTATATTTGATCAATCCCAACGGGATCATTTTTGGGGCAAAGGCAAAGTTGGATATTGCGGGTTCGTTTACGGCTAGTACCGCAAATAGCATTAAGTTTTCTGATGGCAGTGAGTTTAGCGCCACTAATCCGCAAGCACCGCCTTTGTTGCAGGTGACGATACCTTTAGGTTTGCAGTATGGCAAGAGTAATGTGGGGGCAACAATTACAAACAGTGGCAGTCTTGAGGTGGGGCAGGATTTAGTCTTGAATGCCGATAAGTTGGATTTACAGGGAAGGTTGCAGTCTGCTCGAGATTTGACTTTGCAAGCTCAGGATTCCATAAGCATTATAAATGGAGTACTTAGCACTAGCACTAGTAGCTCTAGCGTTAGAAATGCTGGGAATATAACAATTAATGCGGGTTCTTTGTATTTGAATAATTCTTCTATTAGTGCTAATACTTTCGGAAAAGGAAATGCTGGAAATATTATTATTAATGTTGCCGACTCTATCAAATTTGATGGCAAAAGTTCGGCTGCGAGTCAAGTAGCACCTCAAACAGGAATAGGAAATGCAGGTGGTGTCAGGGCAACCGCACACGTTTCTTAACAAAAAAAGACAAATATCTTAACAATCA
>JBAXTW010000183.1:0-7426 GCA_037129985.1 Pseudanabaena sp. ELA645
CCTCTAACTTTAACCCTATCTCCTCACCTCTTTCAAAAATCAGCGAACCGTAAGTCACCAACCATCAATGGTAATGATTGATTCTCTTTGGTGCTTTCATTAGTAGAAATCTTGACCCCAACTTTTAGGTTACTAACAGCGTCAACTTTTGACGCATCTTGATTTTCGATGTTTTCGGCAAATGTTGGATCAGACACTGTTTCTAGCACCATAAACGGAACAGTTAGTATGGCTAGAAGATTGAAGTACTTGTACATTGAAGCGATTCCTCACACAGTTAATTCGACAACACAAACATTTCGTATTTACTCAGGAAGTACTATTATATTTATGTTCCTGTAATTATATATCATGGTTTAGGGTAGAAAGCAAGACTAATTTATTAAAAATTTCCCCTTGACAAATGCATATTTAAATCGTAGGGATAATTTGTAGACTCATCTCCCAGCAGTTTCTAAATTTCTAAATCATAGCGGTAGCTGTCTCAATATCTAATGGCTGAGACATTAAATATCCTTGTCCATAATTGCAACCAAGCGATCGCAATATCTCCCTTTGTGTTTCTGTCTCAATTCCTTCCGCAACAACGTCCATGTTTAGACTATGAGCTAAGTTGATAATTGTCGAAACAATACTGTTTTTGGAATTGACCTCTAATTCTTTTACGAAAGCGCGATCAATTTTTAAAGTGTGGATTGGTAACTCATGCAAGCGACTGAGCGAAGAATAGCCTGTACCGAAGTCGTCAATACAGAGTTTAATATTGAAGTTTTTTAATTGTTCTAAAGTCAAAACTTCCACATCTGATGATTCTAAAAGACAACTTTCGGTGATTTCCAATTTTAAGCAGTTACTAGGTAAGCCTCGATCGTTCAGGATTTGTTGGACATCTTGAGCAAAATTTAGTTGCTTAAGTTGACGGGGTGAGATGTTAACGTTCACCCATATCGGCAGATCAGCAAATTGTTGATGCCAAACCTGCATTTGACGCAAAGATTCTCGCAAAATCCACCAGCCTAAAACATTAATTAAACCAATTTCTTCAGCGATGGGAATGAAATTAGATGGTGATATTAATTTACCAGAGGGATGATTCCATCTCACTAAGGATTCAAACCCACATATTTGATTTGTTTGTAGCGAAAAAATTGGTTGATAGAACATACAAAATTCTTGATTATCGATCGCTTTCCGCAAATCATTTTCTAAATCTAATCTGGCGATCGCTAGTTCTCGCGTAACGGGGTTAAATACATCATAACGACCACGCCCTTTATTTTTTGCCTGATACATGGCAATATCTGCATCCCGTAGCATATCTTCGGGCTTTTGATAATCTTCACTGCTAATTGTAATCCCGATACTGATAGTGACAAACAATTCATAATCATTTAGTTTAAAAGGAACCTCTAGCTCAGATTGAATCTGATCTGCGAGATCGGTTGCTTCTTGGAGGTTTTCCAGATCTTCAAATAGAATCACAAACTCATCCCCCCCAAACCTTGCCACTGTAGCCCTACTTGGGAGAGATCCTCTCAGTCTGTGGGTAGCCTGTTTCAGTAGCTCATCACCGACCAAATGCCCCAAACTATCATTAATTACTTTGAAACGATCAAGATCGGTAAATAGAACTGCATAAAGCTGCTTTTGGTTAGCTAAATATTGCAATCTCTTCATCAGCCAAGCTCGATTTGGTAAGCCTGTCAGCGTATCGTGAAATGCATCATAGGCAAGTCGTTGCTCTCTTTGTAATAACTGCTCTTGGACTTTTTGTAAATCAGAAAGCGCATCAGAAAGTTCCATTGTCCGAGCCTTTACCCGACTTTCTAGTTCTAGGGTAAAATTTTGGAGTTGAAGATTTTGCTCTTGTACCTGTCTAGTTAAATGACTAATTTGGAGATGGGTTTTAGCCCTAGCAATGACTTCATCGCGTTCAAACGGTTTGGTGATGTAATCGACTGCGCCTAATTCAAAGCCTTTGACTTTATCTAAAGTGTCCGATAGTGAAGTCATAAAAATAATCGGAATTTCACAGGTTTCAGGTGTGCTTTTCAAAACTTTGCAAGCCGAAAATCCGTCCATTACTGGCATCATGACATCTAAAAAAATTAAATCTGGTTGAATATATACAGCTTGCTCGATCGCACTTTCGCCATCAATCGCGACTAAAATATCCCAGTTGCGATTATCTAAAGTTCCTGATAAAACTTTGAGATTATTAGCATTATCATCAACGATTAAAATCTTGCTTTTAGGAAAAACTTCTGGATTCATGGCTTTAGTTATTAGGGGTTATTTCGGTAAAACTTGATAAGCTCTTTGATCTTTTTAATTTGAAATTCACTAGCTAAATCTTGTAATTCTGTTGCAAATGGAACCAAATCAGGATCTTGTTTTTGGAGGATAGCGGCTCGCTCGACAAGCCCATTAATATTACCCTGCATGACTAAATCAAAAAGAATTTCAATTTGATCCGCCGAAGGAGCAATCATGGGGATAGTATTAGAATTAACATTTGTACCGATTGAATCATTTTTTAGAAATGAACTTGTTCTAGTATCTACTTGGCGTAAATTAATCTCCTCATAGATCCATTCTACGTCAAGGTGCATCTCAATTTTCGTTAATAAGTTATCAAAATTAATTGGCTTCGGTAAAAAGTCATTACCTCCTGTTTCAATACTTTGGGTTGCATCCTTGCTAAAGGCACTAGCAGAAGTCACGATAATAATAATGTGCTGTAAATCAGGCGATCGGCGAAATTGTCTAATCATTTCAAATCCATCCATGACAGGCATCACTAAATCCGTGATGATTAAATTTGGTTTATGTTTAGCAGTTAGATTTAGAGCTTCCTGACCATCCCCAGCTTCAATAATTTTAAACCCAATTTCTTGAAGTAAGTTTACTAGCACCGTCCGATTTTCCCACTTGTCATCAACCAGCAAAATTGTTCTTTGTATTCCTGTATATCCGACAATTTTACGTTGGGTCAGTTTTTCACTAATCTGTAGCCAATCAATTGATTGTTGTGATGATTTTAATGGCAAATCTAGCCAAAATATACTCCCTTTCCCAATTTCACTTTTTACTTGAATAGTACTTTGCATCATCTCGACAATTTTTTGGCTGATCGCTAAGCCTAAGCCCGTTCCCTCAGATTTTGATTGGACATTCCCGACTTGTTCAAAGGGAGAAAAGATATTTTCTAAGTACTCTTGACTAATGCCAATACCTGTATCTTCGATTTGAAAACGAATATTCGTTACAGAAGATTTTTTCTCCTCATTTGGTAGGGAAATAAGATCGACTTTAAAAGTTACACCACCATCTTGAGTAAATTTAATTGCATTACCCAATAAGTTTAGGAGTACTTGTCTCAATCGTTTATCATCCGCCAAAATCCCTATAGGTAAATTCGCTGATGGTAAATAAGTAAAAGTAATTCCCTTTTGTTCCGATCTAACTGTACAAATTTCGACTACTCCTTGCAAAAAATTGGGGAAATGAAAGTCAACTTCCAGTAATTCCATTTTGTTCGCCTCGATTTTAGAAAGATCGAGAATATCCGCGATTAAATTTAGAAGATGATTGCCACATTGTTTGATTACATTAAGCCCATCAATTTGCTTTTGAGTTAAGTTGCGATCGCGTTCTAAAATTTGCACATAGCCAAGAATGCCATTAAGCGGCGTTCTTAATTCATGACTCATATTGGCTAAAAATTCACTCTTCGCTCTATTAGCAAGATCGGCGGATTCCTTCGCTTTAGCAAGTTCTAATTCCGCTTGTTTTCGTTCGGTAATATCAGTGTGTGAACCAATCATCCTTGTAGGAGTGCCATCCCTAAAAACTGCCATTCCCCTTGCTAAAACCCATTTATAGGAACCATCTTTGCAACAGACTTGATGTTCAGCGATGTAGTGAGGTGTGTCCCCAGCCCAATAGCTTTCAACCGTAGACATGACTCGGCTAAAATCGTCAGCATGTACCAACTTCATCCAAGAATCAACATTGGGTGCAAGTTCATCCTCTTTATATCCCAGCATGGTTTTGTAACGTGTGGAGAAAAACACCTCATTGGTTGTGCAGTCCCAATCCCAAATACCATCATTATTGCCCTCAAGCACAAGTTGCCAACGCTTTTCACTTTCCTTAAGTTGCTGTTCGGCAAGATGGCGATTATTGGATTCGATCGCTAACACCACCAAATCACCAATTGATCTGGCAAAGCTTTGTTCCTCCAAAGTCCATGTTCGCATTTCTCCAACATGCTCTATACATAAAACGCCAACGGTAATCGCCTTTTGACGAATAGGGATTTCCAGCATTGAGGCGATCTCAAAAGTTTGGAGATAACTTGCAGCAAGCTCAGAAGTACGGCGATCGCTTAATGCATCAGTAATGGGAATAACTAATTCATTTTTTAATGTCTCATAATAATTGGGAAACTCGGTAATTGGTAAATCAGGTTCGATTGAGTGTTGTTCGGTATTTAGAATAAACTGATCCAAGCATTCCCAGTGAATACTATCTTGTTTTGCCATCCATACTTACCGTTCGCTGATTTTCTTAATGCAAATGACATTCATTAATTTGCACTTTTTGGCATTACTATTGATAATTAATACTAATAAAGGTCATTATTGCTTTAATTTATTTGTAATGCATACAAGAAGGTGAAAATCAATAACTTCGTAAAAAAAGTTCATAAAGCCTGAGATCCTTATTGTCCCGTCAAATGTTTTGACCTATTTCAAAAATCAGCGAACCGTAAGTCCATAGGCTCACCCGCTCCACATTAATGGTTTTGGCAACCGCCTCTGTTAAGTTTTGAATATTAGCCATTGAGTCTCCAAGTCTAAACTTCTCATCACTGGCTAATTTGGCAAGTACTTGGTTATGTAAACTCAGGGCAGCGGCGCGTTTTTGCAATTCCTCTTCATTTTTGTGTCGCTCAGTAATATCCGTATGGGAACCAATCATTCTGATGGGAACACCATTTTCATCAAAAAGGGCTTTTGCTCTAGACAAAATCCATTTATAACTTCCGTCCTTACAAAGCAATCGATGCTCCAAAATATAATTAGAAACTTTTCTTTCTAAATAATCCTTGTTAAACTGTAATGCAAAATTCAAATCATCTGGATGAATGAGGCTAACCCATGTATCGCCATGAGCAGCTAGTTCTGTTTCTGCATAACCTAACATTGTCTGATAGCGCGGCGAATAAAATGCTTCACCAGTCTGACAATTCCAATCCCAAATTCCATCATTATTTCCATCAAGCACAAGCTGCCAACGCCTTTCACGCTCTTTAAGCTGCTGTTCGGCGAGATTTCGATTATAGGATTCGATCGCTAGAGCTATCAAATCACCAATTGAACGGGCAAAACTCTGCTCTAATAAAGTCCATGTGCGTGGTTCTCCAGTATGCTCTAGGCTCAGCATCCCCACAATGTCATTATTTTGACGGAGAGGAATCTCTAAAATCGAGGTAATGCCAAGCTGAATTAAATAACTATCGGTTAAGTCCAGCGTGCGAGCATCATTTAAAGCATCATTAACGGATATGGCAAGTGCTGTCTTCAATTCACCAAGATTTTTTGGCAAGGAATTTGATAAAATATTGCGTTCAGCGACATGCTCTCCTGAACTTAGTAAAAATAAGTCTAAACAAGTCCAATTAATCCGCTCTTCTTTGACTAGCCAAACACTGCTGCGTTCAATTTGCAGGGTTTTTCCTACAGCTTCGGTTAATCGCTGAATGCTGAGAGAGAGATTCCCTTGTCGTATTGATTCATCTTTAGCTAGTTCATTGAGAACTTGGTAGTGATAACTTACGACAACGGCTTTTTCTTGTAGTTCATTCTGAATCAAAATCCGATCGCTAATTTCTTTTGCTAATTCACTAGTGCGTTCTTCGACTTTTAGCTCTAGCGATCGCGAGTATTCCTTTAACTGATGACGCGACTTACTAACTTGTTGCCTCATTTGATCGATGGCAATAGAAAGCGTATTAATTTCTTCAATCCGACTATGGGGCAACCGTTGATAAAAATTTTCGGAGGCGATCGCCAAACTTGCATCACGCAATTGAAAAATCGGTTGAACAATCCAACGCGATGTCTGAATTCCCAGAAAAATTAAGATCCCCAGTACAATTATGCAAATCCATACCAGTGGGACGAAATTACCATTGGCTTGAGAATGAATATCCGATTCAGGAATCACGATAAAAACATGCCAATCCAGCCCCGCCCCATCTTGATAGGGCAGTATTTCCACAAAGTGCTTTTCTGAAGCTAGTTCATTGCCAACTTTTTTATTGAAAACTATTTCCAGTTTCTCGGCATTTTGAATCTGCTCAATTTTGCCTGAACTATTCTCAAAACGTTTGTTTACACCAATTATTGTTTCGCGAATCAGAGGATTATTGCTGTCAATTGCTCTCAATCTTTGGACTTTCCCCTGCTGATTTTCTGATTGACCTGATTGAACTATTTTTTTTAACAGCGGCTCTTTGTTGGATGATGCGACTAACAAGCCCGATCGCTCAACCATAAATATTTGACTAGAAGGACTTAAACGATTTTTTTCTAGAATATCGCTAATTTTACTCAGATTCAGGCTAGCGGCGATCGCATGTAGCGGCTTTCCTTCGCGATCAAAAACCGCTTGAGTTACTGAAATATTCAGATTATTAATGTCAGGTAATGTATAAATATCCGTCCATATCAAATTCTGGCTCGCGATCGCTTTTTGATACCAATGTTGCGATCGGGGATCATAATCTCGATCTGATGTTAATAGTGAACCTAACACACCCTTATTATCGAGTCGATACCAGTTTCGCTCAGGGAATTCTTTGGTAACTTTCAATATAAAATCATTATTTAGCTGACGAACAAGTTCAATGTAATTTCCTGAACTATCACCGATATTAATGTTGCTAATTGATAAAAAAACATTCGATAATCGCCGAAATTGCTGAATAATCTCTGAAGATGTCTGGGTATCAATGGGATTGCTTTTACGCGCTTGGATATTGAGCTTGATCGCCTGCATTGGAGCTTGTAAATAATCAGAAATTTCGCGTTTTAGAGAATCGATCGCAGTTGAACGCAATTTATTGCTGAAGTCATTTGCGACTCTTTGCTCATTTTGAAAAGAAAAATAGCCAATAATTCCTATTCCTACAGTCACCTGTAGAATAAAAGGAAGAATCATCAGCGATCGCAATGAAACCTTCCCGAATTTCCGATTTGATTGACCCAATGAGTCTTTATTCATCTATGGTTTCATTTGAGCGTTTACAGCATCGCTATCTACACCTGAGATATGATGATATTCTCTCTTAAATCGTATAGATAAGCTAATCGGCATTTAAGTTGCAATATCACAATTATTGCCTTTATTTTTTATT
>JBAXTW010000184.1:0-7326 GCA_037129985.1 Pseudanabaena sp. ELA645
TTTAAATGGAAGTTCCGTGGTTAGTGTCTTGTTACTTCAGCCAGCCTGTACTAGTGTGAGGGTTACGGAAATTTCTAATGCTCTCAGTGCGATCGAGCTACAACAACGCACCGCTAAACTAGAATATGAGCAAGCGATCGCTAAGCTTGCTGGATTACAAAGGAATTTACCGCTTTCGCCCCAAGAAGCAATCCTACTAACGCGGTTAAATCAATCGTTACGCTATCAAGCATTACTAGCAGAAATGCAAACTACTGAAGTAGCCCTGAATCGAGAAAGAGCGCGATTTCAAGAGTCTAATCCGATTGTAGAAGCGCTTACTATCAGGTTTAACCAACAAAAACAAAGTCTAGAAGAAGAAAGAAAAAGTATTTTGGGCGATGCAAATCTATCAGCTTCGCCTAATTCGTCAGTACCGAAGTGGAATAGTAATCAGTTAGGTACGGCTGATTTGTTGATTGCGAGTCAAATTGCTGATACTCAGAATCAAGTCACCCTACTCCAAACTCGGCTAGACTCCTTGTCATCACAGGAAAATAGTCTTCGCGCCGAGATAAATCGCTTGCCCAAGTTAATTACGGAATATGAATCGTTAAAACCGAAAGTACAAATTCAGCAAGATAGTTTGCAGTCTTTGTTAAGAAACCGTCAAGAGCTAAGTTTACAGATTGCTCGTGGTGGTTTCGATTGGCAAGTTGTCGAAGAACCTGCACTAGGGAAGACAAATTTTGCGGATACCCTACGCATAAATTTATTAGTGGGTGTGGTGGTCGGATTGTTCCTTGGTGGCGCGGCAGCTTTGATTAGAGATAGACAAGATGATACTTTGCATAGTTTTGATGAACTAGAACAATATTTGAGTTCTCTGGAGCTATTGGGAATGACTCCGCAATACTTAGAGACCGACGAAATCAGCACCGAGTTATTACCACAATTTCTAAAAGAGCAGACTTTCTCTCCATTTGCGAGTGAGCTTTTCCAATGGGTTCCATTTCGTGAGTCTTTAGATCTGATTTATAAAAATATTCAATTTCGTAACCATGCTCATCCAGAACAAACACCTGTGCGATCGCTAGTAATCACATCCGCGCTTTCGGGCGAGGGCAAATCCACGATCGCGATCGGGTTGGCGACTTGTGCGGCGCGGCTACATAAGCGGGTATTGCTGATTGATGCTGATATGCGAAAACCGACTCTGCATAAAAAGCTCAATCTTTCCAATGCCAGAGGTTTATCAACATTATTGGCGAGTCAAGGCAGTGTCGATAGCCGCGATGTGATTCAATCATCTAACACCACCATTGATGTTCTCACCGCGGGTCCAATTCCCAAAGACTCGGTTACATTACTCAGTTCCGAATGGTTACAGCAATTAATCTCTAGTTTTGAAGAGGATTATGACTTTGTAATTATTGATTCGCCGCCTGTGCTGGGTACTGTGGATACTATTCAAATTGCCACTTGTAGTAGTGCTGTGGTGGCGGTTGGACGAATTGATCGCATTACTCGTGGGGAATTTACTCAAGCGATTTCTATTCTTCAGAAGCTAAATTTGATTGGGGTCATTGCAAATGGGGTGAAGGAGCTACCGCATATTTATAGTGCCGATGAAATTGATGATAATGAGGAAGAAAATTAAAGCTAAATGATTAAAAAGAAAAACACTGAATTGCAACTATGGAAATCATTCAAAAAGACGATACAGAAGTCTTTTACGATCTTTCGTTACAGCCCTAAAGCTCTAGAGCTAGTCTGGTCTACTAGCCGAATTTTAACTATAGCGATCGCTTTGTTTACGATCATCAACGGGCTATTACCTGCGGCGATCGCCTACATTGGCAAATTGATTGTTGATAGTGTGGTCTTAGCTTCACAGAATGGATTAACGAATGATCGGTATTTGGCTCTAAAATATGTCGGAATTGAGGCGATCGCCCTGATCGTTTTAGCAGCTTCCCAAAAGGGGTTGACTGTATCACAATCATTGCTGCGGGTACTACTGGGACAGCGTGTAAATGTGTTGATTTTAGAAAAAGCGCTTACCCTCGATCTAGCTCATTTTGAGGATTCAGAATTTTACGATAAGATGTCGCAAGCGCGATCGCAGGCTTCTAGCCGTCCATTATCGCTAATTAGTCGGATATTTGGTTTAGGACAATCAGCCCTAACTCTATTAACCTTTAGTGGATTATTATTGCATTTTTCAATTTGGGCAGTAGTTGTGTTGGTCGTAGCTGCGATTCCCTCTTTTATTGCTGAAACCAGATTTTCTGAACATGCGTTTCGACTATTTCGGTGGCGATCGCCTGAAACCAGACAACAACATTATCTAGAAACCCTGCTAGGGCGAGAAGACTATGCCAAGGAAGTGCAGCTTTATCAATTGGGAGGAATGCTGTTACAGCGCTATCGCGATATTTTCAACGGACTCTATGTAGATGATCGTAATCTCACAATTCAGAAGGGTATTTGGGGATATCTATTGGGTTTACTGAGTACGATCGCCTTTTATGGAGCCTATACATGGATGGTGGTCGAAGCGATCGCGGGTAAAATTAGCTTAGGGGAAATGACAATGTATTTAGTGGTATTTCGTCAAGGTCAATCAACCTTTGCTTCAGTATTAACTTCCATTGGG
This sequence comes from Pseudanabaena sp. ELA645, assembly GCA_037129985.1. Taxonomy (GTDB): domain Bacteria; phylum Cyanobacteriota; class Cyanobacteriia; order Pseudanabaenales; family Pseudanabaenaceae; genus Pseudanabaena. The sequence goes on from JBAXTW010000184.1 coordinate 2,639, forward strand.
GGGATGTATGAGGATAATCTCTATTTGGCAAATCTCTATGAATTTTTAGAGCAGCCAATTCCCCAGTCTGAAGGTAAAATCACGAAGGGGTTGCTCTCTGATGGTCTTGTGTTTGAGAATGTTTCTTTTTGTTATCCTCAGAGTCAAGAGCCTGTACTAAAGGATGTTTCACTGCATCTCCAACATGGCGAAAAACTAGCGATCGTCGGTGAAAATGGCTCTGGCAAAACCACATTAATTAAACTATTGACGAGACTATACATTCCCACTCATGGTCGAATTCTATTAGATGGAGTCGATTTAAATGATTGGGATATAGATGTATTACGGAAAAGGATTGGGGTGATCTTCCAGAACTTTGTGCAGTATCAATTTACAGTCGGTGAGAATGTTGGTGTCGGTGATGTGGAACATTTTGCTGATCATCAAGAATGGGAAGTTGCTTCGGAAAAAGGTATGGCAAAACCTTTTATTGATCATATGCCTCAAGGCTTTGGAACCCAGTTAGGTAAATGGTTTAAAGGTGGTCAAGAGCTTTCGGGTGGACAATGGCAAAAGATTGCACTGTCACGCGCTTTTATGCGATCGCAGGCTGACATCCTCGTCCTTGATGAACCCACGGCGGCAATGGATGCGGAGGCGGAGATGAGCATTTTCAATCACTTTCGGGCGCTCACTAAGAATCAGATGGTCGTGTTAATTTCCCATCGATTTTCCACTGTACGCATGGCGGACAAAATTATTGTGATGGCAAATGGGAGAGTTATTGAGCAGGGTAGTCATGAGCAGTTATTGGCTTTAGCTGGACGTTACGCGCATTTGTTTTCATTACAAGCAGAAGGTTATAAGTAACTATCTTACGCAGAAGCTAGGCTGAATAATTTTCCCACGCCTGTTTCACAAAAAATAAAAATTCCCTTTGAAATCTCTCAGTTGAGAATCGCATAGCATTTTCGCGACAGGCTGTAGGCGAAATCCGATCGCCTAGATTTTCAAACTCATAGATAGCAGCGCGAATACTCTCCACAGTTTGCGATCCAAAAAATACACCTGTGGGGCGATCACGCTCTAAGCCAATTACTGATTCCGTTACGCCGCCGCGACCAAAGGCAATAACTGGTGTACCACAAGCTTGAGCTTCTACAGGTGTAATCCCAAAATCCTCTTCCGCAGCAAAAACAAACGCTTTAGCATTTTGCATATATTCACGCAGTTCCTCTGGTTCGCGATGCCCCAGAAACTTGACATTCCGCCCAGCTTTTGCGCGAATTTTCGCCATTTGCTCACCATCACCGATCACGATTAATTGGCGATCGCCTAATTTAGCAAAAGCCTCGACGATTAAATCAATCCGTTTATAGGGAACCAATCGGGAAGCGGTGAGATAAAAATTTTGCTTTTGTTCCTGAAGTGAATAGTTCTGTAAATCTACGGGTGGATAGATTACCTCTGCATCCCGCCGATAGACCTTGTGAATTCTCCGCGCAATAAATTGGGAATTCGCAATAAACAAATCGACTCCATTAGCCGTGCGATAATCCCAAAGCCTGATTTGATGTAAAATCCATCGGGCGATCCAGCTTTTAAATCCTCTTTCGAGATTTGATTCTTGAAGATATTGATGTTGCAAATCCCATGCGTAGCGGATGGGAGAATGGACGTAGGAAATATGTAATTGATTGGGCGAAGTTAGTACTCCTTTGGCGACTGCATGGGAACTAGAAATAATTAAATCGTAGGCGGATAGATCAAGCTGCTCGATCGCTAAAGGCATGAGGGGCAAATATTGTCGAAATTTAGTTTTGGCAAAGGGTAAATTTTGAATAAATGTGGTTGTAACTTGTTTATTTTTAATAAATCCTCGTTTCCCATTATCCAGAAAATCCACAACCGCAAGTAAATCCGCATGGGGAAACAAATTTAAAATCTGTTCAACCACACGCTCAGAACCAGCATAATTAACAAACCATTCATGAACGATCGCAATTCGGATATTTTCTAAATTTGACATGACTTATTTGGCTAGACTTTTTGGGCAATACGGTAACAGAAAAAAGCCATATAAGTAAGTAGACTTAATTAATTGTTAGATAGTGGAACAGGCTTCTAGCCTGTTAACGGGCAAGATGCCCGTTCCACACACATTTTATATTTAATTACAACCAGCTACTTATAGCAATCCGAAATGATTTATAGCTTTTTAAGAGTTGTGAGAGTCGCACCCGCAGGGTGCGACTCTCACAACTCATTTCGGACTGCTATATATAGATCATCAAACCAAAATTAGAGGAATCTTTGCAACAACTTACGCAATTCTAAAGCTTCTTTGTAATCAGGCTGTTCCTTTAAGACTTTTTCCACGGAAATATAGGACTCACGGTAGCGACCTACACGATACAGACTAGCGGCTAGGGCATACTGTGTATCAATCCGTTCAATCCCTTTCCAGAGTTTATCGGCTTTTAATGAGCGCGTATAAGCAGCGATCGCTTCGTTAGGTTTATTTTGACTATCCAAAATCACGCCGCGATTGTGCCAAACTTCCGCAAACCCTGCGGACAGATTAATCGCCTGTTGATAAGCCTCCAATGCTTCAGCATTACGATTTAACTTCATCAACACATTACCTTTTTTGTACCAAGTCGAATACTCGTCAGGTTCTAGTAATGTAGAACGTTCGTATGCGGCAAGAGCTTCAGGATAACGTTTCAGATTCATTAACGCATCAGCTTTTCCATCCCAACTATCAGCATAATTTGGATAAAAAGCAATCATTTGATCGAAAAGAAGTAGTGCTTTAGCATTTTCACCTTGATCAAGAAGTCGAATTCCTTCAAAATAAGTTTCATAGACACTTTCATCGACCTTATTTTGAAAGAATCTCATTTCTAGATTATTTCGCCGAATCCTTCGCCCTTGATCAAAAGCTTGTACTGCATCTTTGTACATCCCAACCCTTGCCTTTGCCTCAGCTTCACCGTAATAGACTATATAGTCCTTGACACTAATCAATTGACTTGGCTTAATCCGATATGGCGTGCTGGGAGCTAGAGAAACAGAGCGACGATAGGAGATTCTTGCTTCTTCAAAACGTTCTAGCTTAAATAGCGCCAAGCCTCGAAATAACCACACAAAGCTATAGTCGGATTTGAGCTTTAGTGACTTATCAAAAGAAGCGATCGCTTCTTCATAGCGCTTGAGATCTAATAATGCTGCACCGCGATTAAACCACCACATATAGTAGTCTTCTGGCTGGGAAAGGGGTTGCACGCGATCGACATATCTTGCTCCCGCTTCGATTTGCAATCCTTTATCGTAGGAAGCGATCGCTTCTTCAAACTTTTTCAAACCGGCAAGGGCTAGTGCATGATTATTCCAAAGCTCTGGATCTCTCTGTCCGCGATCGTCTTGGAGAGCAAGTTCAAAACAATCTAATGCTTCCTGAAACCGCTCTTTTTTGAGGAAAATACTGCCGCGTACTTTATAGTTTCCTGGGTGTGCAGGTGCAGAACCGATATCACAGAATCGATTTTGGACTATATTATTTTGACTATAAGCACTGCGAGGAAGGAATAGTTCTGTCAGTTGTACCGAGGAAACACCCGCTAAAATACACCAACAGCGCCATGATTGAATTGCTAACGATTTAAGATTCATTGTCTATTGGTTATTATTGAAATTTATAGAAAATTTACAGGGATTGACGCGACCTAGTTTGCTACACGAGGTGCGGGTGGAGCAGCCGATGCGGGTGGCGTGGAGAAGACAGGCGGGACATGCGAAGCAGTAGGGGGATTTTGCGGTGAAGAGGATTCTATTACAGATGGAGAAGATGTATTTGTCGTAGGATTTTCACTTACACTGTCTCGGCTACTACTTCTGGCACTAGAAGGAGGTATATATGGTTGTGAATTGTCTGAACTGGTTGGAGAATCATCTCTTGGTGTCTCAATAGCTCCTACTGAAGCAGGATTTGAGGCAGGATTTGTCAAGGTGTTTTCAGGGCTGATAGTAGCATTATTATTAACAGCATTGTCTGTTGAGTTAGTTTTTGTGTTTATACCCGCTAGCTTTTGCTTAGCATCTTCAGCAATTATCTTGCCGCGATCTTGCCAATAGGGAGTCGGCGAAATTGTTTTGACTGTATCGATCGCTAACTGCCAATTGCCATTTTTTAATGCGTTTTCTGCTTCTTGAATAACCGCGCTATTTTTTCTCTGATCTTCTTTCCATTCTACTAAGAGCTGATCGGCTTTGGTTCGGGTAGCAAGGTCAGATGGGATTGCTTGTAACATCGTTTCAGCTTCAGATAAGTTACCCGAATACGCATACTTATACTTCGCTAAAACAAGGAGCTTATCGATATTCTCCTCTGCTTTCTTAGTTTCAAAGACACGGGCGATCGCCTTGTCTAAGTCAGTACTACTAATGGTTTGCAGATTTTTGTTAGTATTGAGTTCGACAAATCTGTACAGAAGTAGAACACTTAGTAGTCCACCAACAATAATTCCACCAGCAAAAATCGCCGCAAGTAACAGCCTAAATTTACTCGTAGGCATCGATTCAATCGACTCTTCGTCATCTTTTTGAGATAACAAAGAACCACCTTGAGAAGATGCTATGCCACCAGATTTATTCTTGCTGTAAATAATTTGTTGATGGCTAAACAGGTTGAGAAGGGAAATAAA
>JBAXTW010000185.1:0-7238 GCA_037129985.1 Pseudanabaena sp. ELA645
TATTAGCCTGCCTTTCCCATTAGTTTTGCTTATCCCCTCAAACCCAGAAGAGCCAGGATTTAGGTGGCTTGATCGTGAATACTTTGGTAGTTTTGGGATCAAGTCCAACCAATTCTGCCGCATATACTCTTGCGTCTTCCTCCGTGCCAATGCGATCGACTAAACCAAGTTCAACCGCTTGCTCACCCGTGAATACGCGACCATCGGCGAACGATCGCACAGTGGCGGGACTAAGTTTGCGACCTTCGGCAACGGTTTCGACAAATTGGTTGTAGCTGCTGTCGATTAAGGATTGGAGGATTACTCGTTCTTCGGGTGTGATTTCGCGATCAAAGGAAAGAATATCTTTGTAAACGCCAGACTTGATAACTTTAAAAGAAACACCAATTTTATCGAGTAGTTTTTCGATGTTATTGCCGCGTAAAATCACACCAATGCTGCCTGTGATTGTCCCAGCATTAGAAATAATGTAGTCCGCACCCACACCAATATATACGCCGCCACTTGCGGAAATATTGCCAAAACTGGCGACGACTTTTACTTTTTCGCGTAATCTCTTCAGCGCCGCATAGATTTCTTGCGAGTCGCCAACAGTTCCCCCAGGGCTGTCGATACGGAGGAGTAAAGCGGGAAATTTCTGCTCTTCCACAAATTCGAGGGCTTCTAATACACGAGTCCTTGTGCCTGAACCGATCGCCCCTGTGATTTCAATGCGAGCGATTTTTTTGCGAAATTTGCGTTTTAGGAAACCAAACATTAAGTTATGAGTTTTATTTATTGAGATTAACTTTCACCATCTTAACCAATGTCACCAAAACTTGAGGGATGCTAATCAATCAAACCCAGAAGTGTTTCGACTTTGCTCAGCCCGTCGAAACAATTTTGGGTTTGTCATGAAAAGCGGTATTCTGGTTACGTCAATGCTAAACATTTCGTAATATACTGACAGCCCCAATGCACGAGACGGATTTTCGTAGCAGCCTTCAGACAGGAGGCGATTACCGCAGACTCAAAACCACCATTGCACTCATTATTGTCTATGCTGCGACAATTGGACTGCATCTCGCCCCTTGGAGCAAATGGGTGTTGTTGGGACTATTTAGTATTCAGGCTTTGCGGTTGATTTTTGCGCCAGATTTACCTGCGATCGCGACAGAACAAGAGCAATCTCCCAATCAAGAATTACCATTTTTCTCACTTTTAGCATCCGCAAAAAATGAGGAATCGGTGATTGCGAATCTCGTCCAAAATTTATGTCAGTTAGACTATCCCCGCGATCGCTTTGAGGTATGGATTGTCGATGACAATAGTAGCGATCGCACTCCCGAAGTTTTAGCCTCACTTAAACAAAAATTTCCCCAGTTACAAACTCTACGACGCGGAGAAGATGCTCAAGGCGGCAAATCTGGGGCGTTAAATCAGGTATTGGCGCTAACTAAGGGCGATATTATTGGCGTGTTTGATGCTGATGCTCAAGTTCCTAATGATGTGTTGCGATCGCTTGTCCCTGTATTCCGACAACCAAAAATCGGCGCGGTGCAGTTACGAAAGGCGATCGCCAATGCTTCAGAAAATTTATGGACATCGGGGCAGTCGTGCGAAATGGCTCTAGACTGGTGTTTGCAAGATTTACGGATCAGAGTGGGTGGCACTGGTGAATTACGCGGTAATGGTCAATTTGTGCGGTTGGCTGCCCTAAAAGATTGTGGGGGATGGAATGAACAGACGATTACCGATGATCTTGATCTGACAATTCGGTTGCACTTGAGTCAATGGAATATCGCCTGTTTAAATTCTCCTGCGGTACAAGAAGAAGGAGTCGTAAGTTTAAAGCAGCTATGGCATCAACGCAATCGCTGGGCTGAGGGTGGTTTTCAGCGCTATCTCGACTATTGGGACTTATTGCTAAGCGGCAAAATGGGCTTTGCGAAAACCTTTGATGCTTCGCTCTTTTATATCAATCAATATTTACTGACAGTCGCGTTCATTCCCGATACGATCGCTGCGATTGTATTCAGACATAATCCGATGTTACCTGCGATCGCGGGATTTTCTTTGGCGCTCAGTTCGGTGACTATGGCTTTTGGGTTAAAACGTTCCTATCATATTTCATGGCGATCGGCGATTTTGAAGACTGTCTCTGGAATGATCTATATGCTGCATTGGATTCCTGTAATTGCTAGTGTGACCTTGCGGATGTGTGTATTGCCAAAGAGATTGAAATGGGTGAAGACGCAGCATCAAGGAGTTACACCGACATCACAGTTAGTCAAAGATATAGTTTGATAGTTACGAAGGTGAGTCGTCTGCGAAATGCTCGCATTACTTTCTTTGGATTGTGCAGTGTTATAATATTATCCAAGCTCCTCTGTGGCGTGCGTGACTACCGATAATGTGTCTTGATCGATAATTGTTTTCTAGGAGTCTTCGCAGTCTTCGCCGCAGTATACCAGACTCGCATCTGGCAACTTTAAGTTAGGCGTGGCGCTTCGGCTCCACCTGGTTTTACCGGGTCAAACAACTGAGGTAAGACGGCGTTGCGGAGGGGTGAAATCAAAATTTTTTGTGATTTGTGCTTGCTACAGAGCCAACCAAAAAAAACTTTTGGAAAATGCTTGCAATTACAGATAAACATGTTATATTAATTAAGCGAAACAAAGCAACGCGGGGTAGAGCAGCCTGGTAGCTCGTCGGGCTCATAACCCGAAGGTCGATGGTTCAAATCCGTCCTCCGCCATTTGAAAAAACAACAAAAAAAGCTACACATTGTGTAGCTTTTTTGCTTGGAATTATGAATTTGTGATGCTTCTAAACAAATAGCCAACTGCTATGCCGATTAAGAGCGCCCAAACCTGACCAGACTTAATAAAATTGCTCCAAGCCTTACTTGCGTCACCTCCCATATCCTGTTTAAACTGTTGAGCAATTAGATCCATATTGATATGGGAATGTGCATCAGCCAGATTGAAATGCAAATGGTTAGAAAGATCAATTGCGGATGGGTCAAGTACCGCTAAGTCAATACTTGTTCCCAAACTAGTTACCAAGTGGTGAGTCAAATCAAGCATAGTATTTGGGGTTTAATATTCAGAATTTTGTTTTAGGACTGGAGCCTTGTATCTCAGATTTTTCACTGAATATACAAAACTACTAAGGTCATGTCATCAGTATGAGTATGCCCTTCTCCAATGAAGTTTTGCACTTCTTGGAAGATGTAGTCAAGAATCATTTGAGGACGAGTGACATCATCAGATAGAGGGAAACAGTTTTGACAAGCCCAGTCTAACGCCTTGCGGAGATTTTCTTCGTCAAAGCGATCGCCTTCAGGACTTGCCGCCTCGGTAAACCCATCGGTGTAATAGATCACTACATCCCCAGCATTTAGTCTGGTACTGCGCTCTTCATACTTAGAGCCAGCCTCTAGCCCAATCAATGCGCCCATTGTGTCAAGGGCATGAACGCTATGGGTCTTGGCTCGCCAATGTAGAGCAGGTGTATGCGCGGCATTACTAAAGGAGAGAATCTGGGTTGCGGGATCATATTCTGAATAAAACATGGTCACGAAGCGATGGGATTTCTCTAGATCCTCATACATCACTTCATTGAGATGTTCTAGAATTTTACTGGGTGAATGGTTATTTAATACTTCAGCGCGGAGCATTCCCCTTGTCATGGTCATGATCAAACCTGCGGGAACACCTTTACCCATGACATCACCAATCACAAAGCTCCAGCGATCACCCTTTTGCATGGGAATAAAATCATAATAGTCACCACCGACTCGACTGGCGGTAGAGCAACTTGCCGTAATCTCGATCCCTTGAATTTTTGGACAATTTCTAGGTAAAAGCTGACGTTGGATTTCTGCGCCGATCTCCATTTCCCGATCTTGACGCTCTTTTTTAATTAATTCCGTAGTAAGCTCATGGTTTTCTAAGCCTACGGAGGTTTGATCGGCGACGAGACGCATCAAAGTGCGTTTGTTATCCGTCCATTCGTAGTCTGGCTTGCGACTAAAGATATAGAGACGACCGCGCACAGAATTTTTGACTAGAACCGATGTACCGAATAAATGTACATCTGCACCCAAATAACGGCTGACCATTTCATCAAGGGCGGTCGGACTACCTGTTAACACCTTTTGAATAGCCCGTTCGATCGCCGTTCTTACTTGGTGAGCCTTCATACCGCCTTGATTTCGCTCTGGACAATGCAAAGACTCTAGGCGGATCTGACCACTTGCTTTAAATAGGATCAGCGCACCGCCATCGGAATCGGTGACACGACTGGCGATTAGGGGGATTAATTCTAAAAATTGATTGAGGTTACTAAAGCTGCGAAGAGCGTAACCCAAAAAGCTAAGCAGCTCATGGATTTTATTTTGATCCTGACTCATCCGTCTGAGCAGGTCTTTGAGATCTTTCATCACCATTACAGATGCGGCATCTGGATCTGGCTGTGGTGAGAATGATCTGTTTCTAGGTGGCAATGATAGGGACATACCAATGCTGCAACGCTAGGTGGTTTGGATGAAAGCTAATTTAGTCACATAGTTTAGCCTTAGTTGGTCAAAAATGAACAAGCGATTTCAGTAATTTTCTTAATAAATCCTAATTGTGCAGTTATACAGAAAAATCTACCCTACAGGATGAGGGATAGGCAAACCGCTTTTCTTCTTTGCGGCGACTAGTTCACGGATACGAGGTGATTGTAGCGATCGCGTTTTTCATCAAATACTAATTCAGCAGTGACGGTTTCATTAGGTGAGCCTCTTTCTTGTGCATATTCTTCGAGAAATGTACGCACGATTTGGCGATAATGTTCTACTCGATCCATTGTTCTATCTCCTCTTTTTCTGTCGATGTTTGACAATATTTGCAAATTTCTTGCCGAAACTTATTCTACTGATATCGCCTCATGGCTACTCGGTGAGCCAATTCCGCTTACTCAAGTTCAACCTCAAGAGTTAGCAGTTGAGCCAATCCGTGCGGATAGTTTGATTTTGCTAGAAGCTAAAGATCTGCTACTACATTTAGAGTTTCAAACTAGACCTGACCCGCAAATTCCATTTCGGGAGTTGGACTATTGGGTACGCGGCAAAAGACGCTTTCCCGATAAAAAGATCCGTCAATTCGTCATTTATCTGAAAGAGACAAGCTCAAACTTAGTTTTTCAGCAAGAATTTCAAGACGACAACACCTATCATCGGTTTGAAGTAATCCGACTGTGGGAACAACCTGTCACTAAATTTTTAGAATATGTGGGAATGTTGCCGTTTGCTATACTGGTAGGTGAGTCAAACAAAGAAACTTTGTTGCAAGATATTGCTTTAAAAATCGATCAAATTCCTGAAGAGGACACACGCGAAACAATATCAGCCGCAACCTATGTGTTGGCAGGTTTGGTCTTAGATGAAAATATTATTAAGCAAATTTTAAGGAGAGATATCATGGAAGAGTCTGTAACTTATCAGGCAATTTTGAGAGAAGGTGAGCTTAAAGGGTTAAAGAAAGGACGTGAAGAAGGTGAAATTCAAGGGCGTAAGCAGGGATTGTTAACTATTATTTTGCGACAACTTACGCGCAAGTTTGGGAATTTGCCGCCGAAGCTGCATACAAGGATTTCAAGGCTACAAATTCCGCGTTTGGAGAGTTTGGCTGAGGCGATTTTAGATTTTGAGAGTGTTGCTGATTTGGAGGTTTGGTTTAGCAAGAAGAAATAGTTCCATGCTTTATGACCAATCGCTGTTCCGAATATTGTGTACCCATTTTGTGCTGTCTTTCATGTCTTGACGCTCTTGCCACATTCCTATAAATGGATCGTTTGTCCAGTCAATTTCTGTTTTTTGTGGTTTGATAGCTGGGGCGTATGTTTGTTGCAAGAAGGCGATGAAGTTTAGTGCTTGGCGTTGGGCTTCGGTGGGTAATGACTCGAAGGATTTGAATAGTTCTTGTTGTGTCATATTCATGGGTTAATCTCCTAATCGGCGCAATCTATAATTTCATCACATATACTCAGCAAAATCAGCAAGGAGAGCATCGAAATCTGGAGCCATTTTTATTTTGCCTTTCATACAGCCAAAAAGATGTTTACCGCTTAATGGTGAGATTGTAGTGGTTTTATCGGTAGATATTTGATTAGATATTTCCTTTAGGTGTGATGGTTGTTGCCAAATATTTATCAGATGCGAAACTAGTTGTAATTGCTCTTGGGGATTGAGTTGCGTCGCATCGGCTAAAACTTTAGTTAATAAGGGACTCATAATTTACCTCCATTGCCTCATTGCTTGGGTCTTAACATTTTACGCCTTAGTCATCATACTCCTAGTTCTCTAATCCTATCGCGAGATTTGTTATACCATTCTGTATTTCCTTGCAGTTGATAGAGTTCCAATGCCTTCTGGAAATCTGCCAATGCCCCTTGTTTTTCATTTCTTTCTTTTTTGGTTAAGCCGCGATTATAGTAAGCACCATCATGATCAGGCTTGATGCGGATGGCTTCGTTGTAGTCGGCGATCGCTCCTTGTTTGTCTCCTAAATCAGACTTCACCTTCCCACGATTGTTGTATGCAAGAGCATAATTAGGATTGAGGTGGATGGCTTCGTTGTAGTCGGCAATCGCTCCTTCTTGGTCTCCTAAATCAGACTTCACATTACCGCGATTGTTGTAAGACTCATCATGATCAGGCTTGATGCGGATGGCTTCGTTGTAGTCGGCGATCGCGCCTTCTTTGTCTCCTAATACATACTTCACATTACCGCGATTGTTGTAAGACTCAGCATAATTAGGATTGAGGTGGATGGCTTCGTTGTAGTCGGCGATCGCGCCTTCTTTATCTCCTAAACAAGACTTCGCTACCCCGCGATTGTAGAAAACATCAGCAAGATTAGGATCGAGGCGGATGGCTTCGTTGTAGTCGGTGATCGCTGCTTGTTTGTCTCCTAATTCATACTTCGCATTCCCGCGATTGTAGTAAGCATTAGCAAGACTAGGATTGAGGCGGATGGCTTCGGTGAGGTCGGCAATCACTCCTTGTTTGTCTCCTTGTTGATACTTTGCATAGGCACTATTAAAATACTCAGACGCAGTTTTAGTCTCAACTTGCTTAACGTCAGGAGTTAATTCAACTTCTTGAATATCATTTGTAATTTCAACAGCAACTTCCGACCAGTCTATATCAACTAAATGGCTCTTCTGGGTTTGAGGGGATTAATGTATAATGAGTTACGAATATAGCT
>JBAXTW010000186.1:0-7224 GCA_037129985.1 Pseudanabaena sp. ELA645
GGCTTGTTGTTCTCATAATCTTCACGTTTTGTTACTTTAGCCAGCGTGTACTAGTATCAAATAAATTATTTTTACGTCGAAATACTTCCAGAGCTTCGCTAACTTCAATAATACTTTCACGAACTTTCTTGATTTGTTGATCGATTTCAGCCAACCCCGTTTCTAGCCGCTTAGCTTGTTGTTCTCGATTGTAATCAGTATAAACTTTTTGAAAAGCTCTTAAAACTTGACGGGTTTTAATTGGATTTTCGGCTATGTATTGGACTTCAACAATTTTAGTTGGATTCTCTTTTTCGCCTAACATGCCAATTTTTAAAGTTTGCAGTTCCCCTCCTGTAATTTTGGGATATTCTGACTTGAGTATATCGGCTGCTTTTTGGTACATAGAAGAACTTTGCAACAAGTTGAGTTGGGTTGCATAGTCAATCTGTACGGTAGAGTCAACAAAGGAGAAGGTGGTGGAGTTGCTTTGGCTGTTGGATTTGTAAGTTGATTCCACCAATAATTTCATCGAGCTAGTGTATTTAGGTTTAGAAACAACGTTGATAAGAATAGCGATCGTTAAGCCTAATCCTATTCCACCTAATAGCCAAAACTTCCTACGGATAATTACTGCGAAAATCTTGCCATACCCAGGGTCTTGTTCAGATAAGTTTGATAGGGTTAATTTTGTGTTATCCATATTTATGAAATTAGGCAGAACTAAGCTTTTCAGAACGAATTAGGACAGGCAAGGGACTTAAGCCCCTTTTTTAACATTAACGCATCGACTCGCGATGAACTTTGACCAGTTTTACTTCATCTTCTTCAGCAAGACATATTAGGTATGATTATTTCAATTTCATAAACTAAAAACCATTGCAACATAAGGCTTGTTCAGCATTTTTAGAAAACAAAAAAAGCCGATGATGAGATTTGAACTCACGGCCTGCTGATTACGAATCAGCTGCACTACCCCTGTGCTACATCGGCAAACTACATTAACTAAGACGAATTTTATTAATTCATCGTTTAAAAGAAGTAGATTTACACGAAGCAAATACTTTCTCATAAATAATCATACCATCATTGTAGCTTTACAATTAGGATTTACGCAAAATCAGCAAGCTTAATCACCAAGCTTAGTGGCAATTCATGAATTGCCACTACATTTGAAGTCCTGCCTATTTGGGATACAACTTCATTAATGCTTGCACCTGCTCAGCATGATAAGAACTGCGCGTCAATGGAGAAGAGACTACTTGCAAAAATCCCATCGCTTCACCTGCCACTCGCCAAGCCTCAAACTGTTTGGGTGTGACAAACTCATGCAGAGTCAAATGCTTAGCGGAAGGTTGCAGATATTGACCGATCGTAATGATGTCACAATCTACCGATCGCAAGTCGCGCATTACTTCCAAAACTTCTTCGTGGGTTTCGCTCATGCCCACCATAATCCCTGATTTTGTATAGACCCAAGGCGCAATTTCACGCGCACGGCGGATAAGTTCTAAACTACGCTGATATTCTCCCTGTGGGCGAACTTTGCGATAAAGTCTTGGCACTGTCTCCGTATTGTGATTGAGAACATGGGGACGCGCCGCGAGAATGGTTTCTAATGCTTCCCAATTAGCACAAAGATCGGGAATGAGCAGTTCAATGGTAGTCTGTGGCATCAATTGACGAATCTCTTCGATGCAACGGACAAATTGCGAAGCACCTCCATCGGGCAAGTCATCGCGATTAACAGAAGTAACGACAACATGTTTGAGGTTCATCCGTCTGACCGCTTCACCAAGATTGATCGGTTCCATTGGATCGAGTGCTTGGGGCTTTTTCTCAAAATCAATGTCGCAATAGGGACAGGCGCGAGTACAGGCGGGACCCATGATTAAAAATGTGGCAGTACCTTGGTTGAAGCATTCGCCAATATTTGGACAAGATGCTTCTTCGCAAACGGTGTTTAGTCCCAAGTCGCGCAGGACTTCTGTAACATTGCCAATGCGCTGCCACTGTGGGGCTTTGACTCGCAACCAATCTGGTTTGACTGCCATAAAATTTATATAGATCTAACTTTTGTTGTTTATTCGATTTTACTCCCCTAAGTACCTCAACTTAATTCCTGTTTTTTAAAACATTGCGAATTGTATCAGCTAACGTTTTTAGCCTAATAGGTTTAGTTAAATACTCATTAGCTCCCGCTTCTAGACATTTTTCGCGATCGCCTGCCATCGCAAGAGCCGTGAGAGCCACAATAGGAGTATTTACTAAAATTGGATCAAGACGCATTAGCTTCATGGCAGCGAGTCCATCAAGCACTGGCATCTGGATATCTATCAAAATTAAAGCTGGCTGGCGACTTTTCGCAAAATCGATCGCTTCTTGTCCATTATTGGCAATGAGCATGGTGTAGCCCTTAGCCTCAAGATAACTAGAAAACGTGATGATGTTAGCCTTGTTATCGTCAGCTAGTAAGATCAATGGAGATACGACATTCTCGTCACTAACTTGATGGGGATCATCTGTCTCTAATTCCCGATGAGATGTAGACTCTAAATCTGGCTCAGCTATATTAAAGGGAAGTTCAACAGTAAACCGACTGCCAACCCCTAACTCACTAGTCAGTTTCACCTGTCCTCCATGTAATTCCACAATTCGCTTGACTAGGGCAAGTCCTAACCCTGTGCCTACATACTGACGATTTAGGGCGCTATCAATTTGGATGAAAGGTTGGAAGAGTTTGGAAATATTTTCTGCCGCGATACCGATACCTGTATCAATCACCGCAAAGCTAAGAAAGCTAGTCTTTTCGTCTTTGTCCAATATTCGCGTCACATCTAGGGTGATTTTCCCGCCCTCAGGGGTGAATTTAACGGCATTATTGAGAAGGTTAATTAATACTTGACGAATGCGGCGCTCATCGAGCATCAACTGGGGTAAATATTGGGGAATGTGGCTAATTACCTGAATTCGTTTGGAGTGAGCTTGTTGTTTGATGAATACTAAGCTTGACTCACAAAGACTGGTAATCCCCGTCGCCGTTAGATCTAGCGTGACTTGTCCAGACTCGATTTTGGAAACATCAAGAATATCATTGATCAAAGCTAATAGGTGGGTTGCACTTCCTTCGACAGTCTGTAAAGCCTTGATTTGACGCTCATTAACCACTCCAAAAACCTGATCCTGTAGAGCTTCATTCATTCCTAAAATGGAATTGAGTGGTGTGCGAATCTCGTGACTCATATTCGCAAGGAACTCATCCTTCATTTTTGTAGCGCGAACTAGCTCATCGTTAGAAACCTCTAGTCTTTGATTAGTTTCGGTTAGTTGGGTTTCAGCATGTTGTCGTTCCTTTAATTCTAACTGTAATTGCATGAAGAGAGTGGATTGCTGAATGGCGATCGCTAATTGATTCGCAATTTGTTGCAATAAATCAATCTCTATCGCTTGCCAGATCCGAGGACTTGCACATTGATGAATGCAGATTAAGCCCCATAATTGGTTCTCATTGATTAAAGGTAGAACTAGATTAGCCCGAATCTGAAACTGTGATAAAACCTTGATATGGCAATCAGTGAGATTTGCATTGTAGATATCAGAGACATCCTGAATTCGTCCTTGTTTATAAAACGCAGCATATTGATCGCCAAAGCAATGATCATGGACTTTGACTGCGAGGGCTGAGGTGAATTCGGGTAAAACCGACTCGGCAACAAATTCACCATCGTTAAAATTAGAATCAGGATCAAATTTAAAAATACCGACGCGATCGGTATTTAGGGAAAGGCGAATTTCCGTAACCGCATCAGCAAAGATTTCCTCTAAATTAAAAGACTGTCTAATGCGTCGAGTTATTTTTAGTAATAATGACTCACGTTCAGCTTGCTGACGCAGTAATTCTTCCGCTTGTTTTCGCTCGGCAATGTCATTAATCGTTCCAGTTGCTCTAATTGCTTTGCCATTGTCATCAAATACGGTTTGCCCCCGTGATAAAAACCAGTGAGGATTTCCTTGAGCATCAAGCAGGCGATGTTCACAGACAAATTCAAAGGTTTTGCCATCTAAGTTATTTTGTAATAAATCCTGAAATGTACCGCGATCATCTATATAAATATGACTCAGCCAACCATCAAAGCGATCGGGAATTTGATTCTTATCATAGCCAAGCCAATCTTGAGTACCACATTCTAAAACAAATAGATCCGATTGAATATCCCAGTCCCATACCCATACTTGTGCTGACTGAGTGGCAAGTTCATAGCGTTGGGCGACTTCAGCATACTTGCGTTCCGCAATATTCAATTCCATCTCTCTATAAGCTTTTAATTGCTCAAACGAGGAAACCAAGGCGATCGCCAAACTGCCAATTTCATTATTAGGTAAAGCGGGTAAACTAATCTCTTGACTACCTTCGCTAATGGCGATAGCTAGTTGTATTTTCGTTAATGGGATTAGTACCAATCGGCGGATCAGCCATACTATACACACAAGGATTAGCAATGTACTAACCGTACTTACAACAATCGAAAATATAGTATTTTGCAATAATTCACTTTCTATTTCTTGCAAATCCATAATTGCGATCGCCACACCTCGATATTGTTGGAGGTCTGTTGGGGTTTTTCCTAATTTTTTAAATAAAGTACTACTAAAAGGCAAAAACTGAACTATGACAGATTTTCCATCAACAACTGTCCGAATTGTTACTTCTGTGCCATTTTGAGATGTTTCTTGTAGATATGGCACAAAATTAGGATGGAGATCTCTATAAACCAGATTATTCTCTCCACTATTCTTCGCAAGACTATGGGCGAGGACTGCACCACTGGGATCAACAATGGCTAACTCCAGTACCGTTGGCAAGGTGGAATAATTTTGGACAATCCGTTCTAAAAGAAATAGCTCCTTATCTTCGATTAACCCTTCAGAAGCAAATTCTAGACCCTGAGTAATTGTGATAGCACGCTTTTTTACTTGTTCCTCTAAGTTGGATCTTAGTGATGTATAAATGATAGATACGGCGGCGATCGCCACTACTACTAGTGAAGTGCCAATCCCAATCAGTAATTGGCGAGATAGTTTGCGTTTAGATTCTAGGATGAGATTTTTCATAATTGCATGGTATTCCTAAGCTCCCGTATGTAGACAGCACAATTGGGCAGCACTATAGTTAGAATCAAAAATTCGCAGACAATTTATTCATATGGATAATTAAATTATTGTGCCAAGTCAAAGATTTACTTCCCACCCTAAACAAACTAAACAATCAGCACTAAATATAAACACATTGTCCAATAAGTTTTAATTTTATCGCAAAATAATTAATCATAATTAATTATATCTTGTCAATAACATTTTTTGATTTTATAGACAATTAATTATACACTTTGTTGTAAATTAAACAAATAGAGGCTTGTTTTTCATAGTTATACAAAACAGTAACTAAATGATTAGTCACTTACTTTTCATAGTTAGTTATACAAAGCAATAATTGAATAGATATTTATATTTAGAATTAAATCCAAAATATTTTGGCAATGTACAGTATTTATAACGCATTTTCTTGTATTTTTTAATTAATTATGTCTAGCCTAGCAACTTAAATAAGTATTCGCTTACTTTTCATAGTTATACAAAGTAGTAATTAAATGAGCGGTCATTTAATTTTCATAGTTATACAGTGAAGTCAAAAATTAATCGCCCCCTAGCCCCCAATTCTGGGGGAACAAGAAAATAAAGTTCTTTCAAAGTCCCCCAGAATTGGGGGATTTAGGGGGCTTAGATACTATAATATCTCAACTCTGCCAGTTTTTCGTCGCTTTGGTAATGGGAATTGCGTTAATTTCTACATCTTCTCGAATATTGCGACCGTGACGCGGATCTGATAAGAGCAGTTGACGAGTTTGTTGGTAAGCCTCTAATAATCTTCCTCCCTCAAACATCCGCCGATTCATGGCGATGTCGCCTTTTTTCAGCCCCTGATAGTCTGTGGCAAATTCCTCAGCCGTCATATTTAGCTGTTTCCCAACAGATGCAAAGACCTCCTGAGGTTTAGTCTCAACAGCCTTCATCACATCAAACCAAGCTTGGATAAATCGCACTAGTTCATCTTGTTTAGACTGAATAATGCTCGATCGCGTTGCTAAGCCATCAATCACCACACTGTCCACATCAGCCGTAGTGTAGATTACTTGACCACCAACTGCTTTAGCGGTCTTTTCCATGAGCGGTTCCCAAAGCACCGATGCACTAACTTCACCTTTCTTGAGCATACTAGCGCCGCGTTCATTAATGACATCGACAATTTCCACATCCTCTGGTTTCAGTTGATTTGCCTTGAGGGCTTCGAGTAAAACCAAATGCGAAACTGTACTGAGTTTGGCGCTGACTTTTTTACCTTTTAAGTCCTGAACCGATTTAATGTCAGGACTCGCAGCAATCCCATCGGAACCAGCCGAGATATCGGCAACCATCACATAAACAGGTTTTTCCTGCGATGCATCAACCTGCATTACCTCTGGTAAAGGTACAAAGCTAGCATCCTGTGCGCCGCGCATCGTGGCGCGAATATTGTCTTGTTGGTTAATGAAGCTGATAAATTCAACTTCTAAGCCATGCTTACGAAATAAACCCGCTTCTTTGGCATAGAGCGCAATCTGATAACCTGACCAGCTATTTAATCCCACCTTAAATGGTTTAAGCTGGGCTTGATTATTTAATATGCAACTCTGGATAGCGATCGCTGTTAAACAAGTAAACAAACCTAATACGAGAAATCTCGGAATCTGAAATTTCATTGAACTGTCCCACCCATAGACCTATTCGAGAATAAATTTGAGAATAGAATTTCGGGCATAGAAGAGTGGTGTCTATAGTCAAACATCCTCTAAAAAAACACACTATTTCCTATTCCCCATATAAATTCTAACAGGTCTTGCACGTTTTTTTTAATCACTAAAGATCCCCCCTCAATCCTCCTTAAAAAGGGGGAAGAAGAAAATTTCTTAAATATCATCTGGATTAATCCCCAGAGATCTAAGGTATGCAGCAAGTTTTTCCTTTTCATTGCGTTCTTGGAGCTTTTCTTTACGCTCCTGCTCCGCGATCGCCTCAGCCTCCCGCCTAGCCTGTTGCTCATACAATTTCTCTAACTCAGCCTGAGAACGCTCCAGTTCAGCCTGATATCTATCATAGACCTGTTGGGAAATAAAAGTAAAGTACAGAACGGGTTTTACTCTTTCTATC
>JBAXTW010000187.1:0-6945 GCA_037129985.1 Pseudanabaena sp. ELA645
CTCCCTGTACCTGTTTCTTAATTGTTTTTTCCTTCCATTACGAGCGGAATGTGGGGTACAACAAATCTTTTGCAAATATTCACTTAGTACAGAACAAAAATCAAAAATGAAACGACAAAATTGACTGAAACCCTTACCCAGCAAAGATTATAGGTATTTTAGCTGGAAGCCTTACTGGGAGAGCGTCTTAAGCTTTTTGTCCTGTACATATAAATATTCAATTAAAAAATTTATAAATATTCATTAAAATTATGATTTATTCTTCTTATCGACAAATGTAGCAATTTACGTTGGTATTAAGTTCCACTGATTTACCTAACATCTTCGATCGCTTCTATCGAGTAAGTAGCGATCGCTCTCGTAAAAAGGGTGGATCGGGTTTAGGATTAGCGATCTCAATGGCGATCGTCAAAGCTCATAATGGTGATATTCAAGTCAAGAGTGAGCTTGGATAAGGTAGTATATTTACGATCAGACTTCCTTAAAAATTGACTTCAATCAACAAATTAATTAGGTGATTACCATGCTCGAAGCTCAAGATTTACGACCTTTACTCAAGGAGTTACTCCGCGAAATGTTTACTCAGGAGCGAGATCTGTTGGCTGAGTTAATTTATGAGGTGATGGAGGATGTGGCGATGGCTAAGGCGATCGCTGAGGGTAAGAATAGCGAAAATGTAGGGCGAGACGAAATTTTTGCATTACTGGAAGGCTAAGTATGCAAGTTGAGTTTCGTAAAACTTTTAAGCAGGACTTACACGATATTAAGGATCGGAAGGTGTTAGCACCGATTCGTTCTGCGATCGAAGAAGTGGAGACAGCTAATAGTCTGCTTTCGGTTACAAATGTTAAAGCTATCCAAGGTCATGTTGGCTATTATCGTATTCGTATTGGTGATTTTCGGCTTGGTTTGTATGTAGATAAAGGTATTGTGGCATTCGTTCGTGTTTTACATCGCAAAGAAATGTACCGTTACTTTCCCTAAAAAAACCTTGAATTTATGAGCGACAAAATTAATCAGACTGGAATTAAGAATTCGACTTTTGGCGACATTAGAGCAAATGAAGGGATCGGGAATCCTGAGTCTAAGATTTCACACCCATTTCATTTTGTTGTGAGATGCTTAGGATCATAGCAAGTGCGATAAATTTTGAGTGTAAAAATTAGATTAGGCAAATGAGAATAGCTCCAACATTTCGCGCTCCCATTGTTAAAGCACTTCTTAGCATGATTTTACTTTCTAATCCTGCGATCGCCTTGGCTCATGCGGGACATGGAGATGAATTTAAGGGAACTAATACAACTCAGATTACAGGAATAACTGTAGAGGATGAAGTTGCCAAATCTTTGGGAATTAAAGTAGAAACTGTCAAGCAACAGCCCCTAAAATTTGGTATTCAAACCACAGGGCAGATCGAGCCTTTACCAAACCGACAGGTAAAAGTAACCACTCCGATCAAAGGCACAATTGTTAATTTGCTGGTAGAACCAGGGGCGTTAGTTCAAGCAGGTCAACCTGTCGCGATTCTATCTAGTCCCGAAATAGCTGATTTACGAGTTGGGGCGCTAGAGAAGCAAGCAGAGGCAAGTGGAAATATTCTCAATGCGGAAACAAATTTACGCTTAGCTAAACAAAATCTTGAACGTCAGAAGCTAGTTGTGGAAGCAGATATCCGTCAAGCTCAGACTGAATTAAATTTAGATAGAGAGCGTTATGAGCGAGATAAAGAATTATTAGAAACAGGTGCGATCGCTAGACGACAGTTACAAGAATCAGAAGCAAAATTTGCTGCGGCAAGAGCCTCTCTAGCTAAAGCAGAAAGTCGCTTACCTTTGCTAGAAGCCCAAGCACAATTAGAAAAAGCAGCAGCCGATGTTCAAGTATCTTCGATTAAAGTCGATCTCAGTACAGCCGCCTACTCAGCCCGATTAAATCAGCTAGAGGCTAGTGCAAACTCTAATGGCACGATTACGATCGCTGCGCCGATTGATGGAGTTGTCAGCGATCGTGAAGCTACTGTTGGTGAATC
The DNA here is from genome assembly GCA_037129985.1 of Pseudanabaena sp. ELA645. GTDB lineage: Bacteria > Cyanobacteriota > Cyanobacteriia > Pseudanabaenales > Pseudanabaenaceae > Pseudanabaena. The sequence continues at coordinate 2,030 of JBAXTW010000187.1, forward strand.
AGTGGAAGAGGCGGGTAAACCGCTAATGACGATTGTCAATGATGAAAGAGTTCTGGCTAGTGCAAATATTTATGAGAAAGATATTAGCAAAATTCGTATTGGTCAACCTGTGCAAGTAAAAATCGCGGGACAGCCTTCAAATACTGGATTTCAAGGTAAAGTTACAACGATTGGTTCGGCTGTAGAAGGGCAAACTCGAATTGTGGCTGTGAAAGCGGAAATTGGCAATGTTAAGGGTCAGTTGAAGGCTGGTATGTTTACCAATATCGAAATTCTTACGGATAATGCATCTATATCAACCTTAGCGATTCCTGCGGCGGCTGTTGTGGAAGCTAATGGCAAGCAGATTGTATTTGTGCAAAATGGGAAGTCCTATCAGCCCGTTGATGTGAGTTTAGGAAGAACTTCGGGGGATTTAGTAGAAGTTACAAGCGGATTATTTGAAGGCGATCGCATTGTATCTCAACGCGCAAATCAGTTATATGCCCAGTCTTTGCGTGGAGATAATAAGCCCAAGGATGATCATAGCGAGGCTGTAAAACCTGAATTGTCGGTTCCAAATAACTGGTGGCTATTGCTTCTCGCAGGAGGTGTTGGCGGCGGTGCGATTGTGGCGATCGCTTTTTGGTTAGGAAGGCGATCGGGTACAAAAATGGTGATACTGCGGGAGCCTTCCCGTGAGAAATCTAATACAAGCGATCGCATTGATAGATAAGGACAAGTCTTTGGAGCAGACAAACAAAAATCAAGACGCATTACATTTCTATACAAGATTGAGGCTCTTATTTAGATATCGTATTTCTTGATTAACTGGGATAAGATGAAGTTTAGGTATCTGCTCATTTAGCGTTTTCATTAGGCTATTACCCATTGTTTCAGCTAGTAGAACGGGAACTGCATTGCCTATTTGTCGCATCGACTCTCCCCACCCTCCCTTAATTACAAAATCATCAGGAAAAGTTTGTAGTCGTTTCGCTTCAAATACAGTTAAATAACGAACCTTCCCATCTGGAAAGCGAATCATATTCTCTCCCCCAGGAACACCATGATCGCCCGCTTTAATAGTTTTTGCAGGTAAATCTAGGATACTTCCCGTATGCCCTGGATAGATACGTGCGCCATCACGAAAGACATGGTCAGGCATTCCGTGATTAGACCTTGGATCTGGCAAAATTCCTAGTGCATCGCGAACCGTCTGCCAAGGACTGAATGATGGCTCAATCATTCCATATTTTTTAGTAAGTCTACCTATCTTATCTTTGACTGATTTATCTATTAACGGGCGTTCTGATTTAGGGATTTTGTGTTTTTCCCAATATTGCTCTGTAACATACATATCCCAAAACAGTCTATCTTCGGAGTGTGTTTCTTTTGGGAATTGCCAGAAACAGTTTAAATCAGATCTAATCCCAATGATTACAACTCGTTCACGGGCTTGAGGCACACCATAATTAGCGGCATTGATTAGTTTGAATTGTACGTTATATTTAGTTCCTGCATATGATAAGTGACTTATTCTCTGAAGCTCACCTAAGTGTTGTTGCCAATCTGAGTTAGCTTCTGCGGTAAAATTAGGATATGTCAACCTCAGGATAATGTATTTAAAGTAGTTAGAAAATGTTTGGCGAAGTAAGCCTTTAACATTTTCAAAAATGAAGGCTTTGGGTTTCAGCTTTTCGATCGCACGGATTGCATAGGGAAACATATCGCGACTGTCTCGATCTGCTTTGTGTTTACCACCTAATGAAAATGGCTGGCATGGAGGACCACCTGCAACAATGTCGATATTATTTAATCTTTCTAAATCAAAGTCTTTTATATCTCCGAAGAAAACTTTTTCTGCCTCAAAATTTTGACAAAGAGAAGCATAGGCATATTTATTAAATTCAACAAATCTGATGTGTTTGAATCCTGATAATTCAAGTCCCTTGGCTAAACCACCTACACCTGAAAATAATTCGAGAGAATTCACGATCTTTCTCCCATATTTTTAAAGTAATTCTCAATATTTGCAACAATGACACTTTTTTCTTGATGTTTGCCATTACAACGTTCTGCCCAAGGTCTTCCTGCGTGGATTACATCCCAATCCGATTTTGCTTGCTCATATCGTCCGCGCCCTGGGTCATGGTTCCCGAAACCATCTATAGCGACATTCCAAAGCGGTCGATTTAGCTTGATCAAAGCCGCTTCAATAGTACCGATCATGTCTGAAGCTTCATCTTCAAAAATAACAAAACGACACATAAACTCTTCGAGCAGTAAGTCTGCACCAACGGTGATACTTCTGCTATGTTCTCTTAGTCGATTATGAAGTTCACGAGACTGGTTTTGTGTGCTGCCTGAAATACGAGATTGTCTCCATCCTTTGGGGACTGCTTTGCCCACATAAATGGGATAGATATAGGCAAGACGGTTGAATTCTGCATATTTCCTATAAAGAGGATTTTGCCCTGTGTAGTAAAGCGCATAAACTCCTGCTCCTAAAAAAGTCTCAGGAGGTGGGAGTGTATGAACGGGTGTGCCGTTAAAAAATCTGACTGCATCTTTGACTAGTTCGACAAAGACTTCACTTTTGTATGTGTGTTTGTTTCTGTCAAATGAGATAGATTGCATTGTTAGCAAATTTACCTAATTCTAAATAAATAATCTTCTCTATATTGACATAATGAAGCCCATCGAGTGTATAGCTAATTATTAGATCGCACGTTATCTGTGATTATATCTGACTAGAAACAAGATATTACTTCATCATTGGGAAAGCAGGTGGTTTTGGCGGTGGTGCGATGGTGGCGATCGCTTTTTGGTTAGGAAGGCGATCGGGTACAAAAATGGTGATTTTGCGTGAGCCTTCCCGTGAGAAATCTAATACAAGCGATCGCCTTTAGAAGATAAATTGTTAATGAGGTCGCCTAATAATCACGACTTACAGTAATAGCGATCGCCTTTAGGAGATAGATTGTTAATACGATCGCCTAAAAATTCCGACTCACAGTAATAGCGATCGTCTTTAAGAGATAGATTGTTGACGGGATCACCCAAACCACACAGTAACAAACCATGCAGTTGCGTTAATTAAGCGCGAGCATTTTCAACGCTCTCAACCTCATTTAAGATTGCCATCATTGCAGCCCAAAAAATTGACTTGTACTAAGAACTTTTCCCTTTGTGAAGTCAACTAGCATATGGATTCCTCCTGTTTTGATCGACTGCCAATGGAACCGCTCAAAGAGTACAGTTTTGTCAATTGGTTTGCCCACAGCAGTTTCTAGGATTTTGGCGGTGATCTTTGCTCTTTGCGATCGCAATTTTTGTAGAACTTTGCACATTGCTTCCAAGTTGGTTTTGTTTGTACTTTGAGCGCTGCCAAGGCTAACCCCACAAACGGTCAGTTCTTGATCGATGACTTGGACATTGAGACTTTCAGGGCTGCTTGACTGCGGCCAATACCATTTGTAGTAAGCCCCTTTTGACTCTTTCATTGGCTTACCTATCAGTGCCCATACTTCTTTTTTAGTCATGCCCCTTTTTATTTGGCTGTCGACTTTAGCAGCAGTTAACCGGGCGTTACTGGGTGCGGAAGTTTGGGGAACAGGTGATGCTGAGGGACTCGTTGACGGCGAAGATTTTGCTGGAGAAATAGGCTGCGGTGATCGCGAGCCAGAACCTAAATTCAGACATTCCACTTGGCGTGTTTTCGGATTGATCCAATAGCTATTGGGGCAGTCTGGCTTTGCTTGAATTGAGATGGGCGCTATCAGCGCATAGGTTAGAGATCCCAAAACAGACAAGGAAACAAATTTCCAATGATTAAAATTGAAAGATTGAATACTCATAGAACTTATGGCGTTAGAATTATTGAACGAAATCTTGCCAGTGAATACTTTATCAGTTTTGCGCCAGTGGGGTGTGTACGCTCAGAACATATAGCAATCCTAAACGGATTGAGTAGGTGGGAGTGTGGGGGCTTTGCCCCTTAACCCCTCTCGCAAGTAGGCAATTGATTGTTAATGCGATCACCGCAAAAATCACGGCTTACAGTATTAGCGATCGCCTTTAGGAGATAGATTGTTGAGGCGATCTCACTTGACTTAAAGTAGAAATCTGCGGTACTTTGTGCTAAGTAGAAAAATTAAACCGCAATTGCGTTAGAACTTTATGTTATATCGCTTGTTATTTAGTGATAACTATTTATTTTTCATTCATAAGCACTAGAGAGATTATGAAAACAAGTTCCAGTTTGTTTTTTGGGGCGACCCTATTCGGGATTCTTCTTATGATTCCAACAAGGTCTGAAGCTTTAACCTGCAAACAGTTAGGCAGTTTAGCCGCGAATAGCCCAGATTGTCAAAATTCATCAAAGAACCGCCCTAGCGTACAAAGTTCAACATCAATGCCAAATGGTAGAATCATTGAGTTAGAACGAGCGATCATGAGAAAAGTTCCATCGGGACCACAAGATGAATATATGGTCTGGTATGTTTTAGACAATGTAACTCGTCAAAGCAATACGGTTACATACTTTCATGGAGAGTATCTTCAAAATTCCAATGGCAAACTCGTCTCGGATGTTCTCGGCAAAGCATCGGGAAATTGCCGTACAAAAGTGATTACTTATTTAGCGATTTATGATAGGTTGACTGGCAAAGAAATAAATCGTCCTGAAAAGGGACAAACCAATAATTTCTCTGATCCTATTATTTTAAACAAAACACCACAGGGTAAAGCTTTGGTTTACGCTTGCAAAAAAAACTAACTGGCAGGGTGATCGCTGTTAATCATCAACACTCATGACAATATTTCACAAGGCATCAGACAATCAGAGCCTAGAGACTTGGTTGCAATATGCAACAATTTGATATATATTGCAACAAGCTTGATTGAGGTTTTACCATGTCTATCGCAATCAGAATTTC
>JBAXTW010000188.1:0-6933 GCA_037129985.1 Pseudanabaena sp. ELA645
AAATAAATGTGAAGTTGCTTCTATACTTTTCTTTTGTTTCCCGACAAGTCTAATGAATAAGATGTCATTTTCTTGCAGTTGGGAGAAAAATGATAACTCTACCTCTTCAACTTTTTTCCTAACTACGGATACACCCGCCTCTTCAAGCCAAGGCATTTCATAAGGCTCAATGCAAATATGTTCACATTTGTAACTTGGGTCTTCATCCTGATTCTTATTAATGGCATTAATTGCCATTAGAGTAGAGTTTCCGCTACCGACTTCAAATATTCTCTTTGGTTTAACTGCACGAATTATCTGATACCAATATTCAGCATCTCCTGATTCAAATGCTCCATTGTTTAGATAGAACTTTAAAACGTTAGGTTTCTCTTGCGGAATATTTGCAAGTTCCTCAGAAAAACTAAGCCTTTTAAGCATCTCCAGTTGACCAGGAACATTCCAATTAATCCCTTGAAGATTTCTGTCTTCAAAAAAGTCTGGATCTGGATTGCGGTTATCAAACTGAGGCTCGTAGTAATGATTGCGAATTGGAAACACACCTACATTTATCAAAGCATTCTTGCACTGTGGCAGCCTGTGTACACCCGCTCTTCGTATGTTCTTCAGTAGCCAGGCGGCAGGATAGACAAAAGGCATGAGGAGAATGTCTGCAATTGGAAGGAATTGTTGAATCAGTTTTTTCATGTAAAGTCCGATTATGTTAATTTGTATTGATTCTTACGCCTAATTTCGATTTGTAACGCAATTGCGATTTAATTATTTTTCTTAGGATAAATTACCACAGATTCGTCAAACGTGATCGCATTAACAATTTATTTCTTAAAGGCGATCTCTATTATTGTGAGTCACGAGTTCTAGGCGATCGCATTAACAATCTATTTTTTTTAGGCGATCGCTATTATTATGAGTCTTGATTTATGGGGCGATCATGATATTTTTAGATATTGAGGGACAATCGCTGTTTGATTTTTTATTGAGACAATTATTTGATGGACAGCGCGTGCTAAAAATTAATCATTGACTATAATAATTTGTATACATTAAGTTAAAATGTATATATTAAAAACATGAGATTTGAATGGGATGCAAACAAACAACAGCAAAACCAACAAAAGCACAAGATTTCCTTTGAAGAAGCTACAACTGTTTGGACAGATCCATTAGCTTTAATCGCTCCCGATCCAATTCATTCAATAATAGAAAAAAGAGAATGGATTATTGGAAAATCGTACGAAAGTCGGGTGTTAGTAGTTGTTTTTACAATGAGAGACGAGACAATTAGAATTATCAGTGCTAGACCAGCAAGTAAATCGGAGAGGAAAAAGTATGCCGAATCAAACTGAGTTTCCTTTTACTAATGCTAGAAAGATTAGTGAATTAGAAGTAATAGCTGCTGAACAAGCTATAAAGCAACAATTTGGAATTGAATTCACACAGCGCAAAACTTTAATTAAAAACGGAATAGAAAATTATCCATCAGTTTCTATTCAACTACATCCCAAAATAATTGCTTGGGCAAAAGCTGAAGCAGAAAAAAAAGGAGTTGAGTATCAAGCAATCATTAACGAAGTACTTCTCAATGCGATCGCTGTTTGATTTTGGTGTAGAAGCGATCGCTACTACTGTGGCTCTTGAGTTTTAGGTGATCGCATCAACAATCAAGGGGATCGCTATTACTGTGAGTCGTGATTTATGGGGCGATCGTATCAACGACAACGATCTATTTATTAAAGGCGATCGCTATTACTGTGAGTCTATTAATATGTTTAGAAATGACTAATGCACTCACCATAGTTTTTCACCTTTTATAATTTCTAATTATTTAACCTGTCCGAAGTCAAAAATCTCATTTGCAGTCAGCGCAAAGCCAGTAACTATCGTTGACACGATTTTCATAGCACCCGTATAAACCGTATCCTCATATTGTCCATTCACCCATAGACAGAGCGTAATTTGTCGCAATTCAGGATCGATAATCCAATATTCATTGATACCCCGCGCTGCATATTCGGTTCGCTTATGGCGATAGTCTCGGTCGCGATTTTCTTGACTAGGGGAAACCACTTCAACGACTAAAATAGGCGCAGGCATATAATCAGTGACAGTATTACTACGTTGTCCTGCGAGAGCCAGATAACCCTCTTCACTAAGTACAGCTAGATCAGGTCGCCTAATTTTTGCCCGACTACCACTAACCACAATTTCGATATCCTTCAGACAAATCCGCACAACCGGAATATATTTTGCCAGTTCAAACATCAATAATTTAGCAATCTGACAATTAAACAGAGATTCTGTCGGCATTTCTACTAATTCCCCATTCACTAACTCATAACGAGCATCCGTGCCATCGTCATAATTGAGATAATCTTCGATGGTTATTAAATTTGATGGATTGGCGATCGCTAAAGTCATCGGTTAAATCCTCCTTTATAACTATAACCTTCTAAACTTGAGCGCAGACTAGATCAGGGCGTAAATCTCGCGCTCCATTTAAGTAGATATGCTTAATCTGATGCTGCTCAAGAGGGGTATTCACATGAATTAAGACCCGAATACAACGCTCTAAGCTGCCCTTGACATACATTTGCTGCACGTCTAAAAGCGGTACATGCTCCCAATGCGATCGCGATCGGGCAATTTTGGCAGGAAAAACCACATCAATATCTGTTGTTGCCGAAAAAGTGGCACTGACAATTTCACGCGGATCGATATCATTTTGCGCCTCGATCTCCTCCATAAGCTCCAGCACAGCCCTCTCTAGAGCCGCGTAGGTATTTGCTTCAATTGTGGTTGCACCACGAACACCACGTACACGCCAACCCACGTTTTACACCATCCGTAAAGTATGTAGTCCAAGATGTTTTTGAAAAGCCTAGCGTAGCTAGGCTTTTCAAAAACATCTTGGGGTTTAAGAAAGCGCAAGGCGCTGTATCTAAAAAATTTTGTATCTAAACAATAATGTTAATTTAATTTTGATCGCTTAGACAATAACTTACAAAACCAATACTCATGTCTGAATCTTTTACCGCTTCCACAAACTCTCCCAGAAATTCTTCCAATCCCACAACTAATATATTTCATGTCTCTCCATTGATCAGGATTACATTATTGCTGTTGTATGCTGCCCTAACTGCTCCCCTGCCATTTTTGAGTAGCTATACTCACTCGGCTATCCCTGCTTCATGGTTGACTCTGGGCTTAGCGATCGGATTTGTATTTTTGTATGGAGCCTTGAGCGATCGCGTAGTTCTTGACGATGTGGGGATTAAACTAACCTATCCGCAATGGTTTCCTGCTTTTGTGAGGCGCGGATGGTCACTGACTTGGCAAGAGATCACGGCGCTGAGACCGAGGATTACAGGGCAAGGCGGGATTGTTTATTATTTTGTGAGCAAAACATCAGATCAAGCGTATTTATTACCCATGCGGGTAGTTGGGTTTGCGCGATTAGTGAAACAGGTCGAAGAACGCACAGGAATTGATACGCGGGATATTAGACCTTTAGCACAACCTTGGATGTATTTGATTTTGCTAGTGTTTACATTACTATTGCTATTAATGGACAGTTGGACAATTTACACTGCTTTAACGCTTTAACTAAATTCCTAATGCTCGATACTCAGCGTGAAGCTGGGCGTTGAGGATGATCATCGTCATACTCTCGATGCTGTATTGCATCATCAAGGCGATCGCCTCATCGTAATGGTTTACCTCAGCATGAGTTAACGTAATAATTCCGACTACATCGACTCCATAAATTAAGGGTATGGTCAGAGCCGATCGCACTTTGTATGGCTGATCGGGTAACTGAATCCATCTTGTATCGGCGATCGTGTCATAGACCAGCCCAATCTGGCGATGACGTAACGTCCAACCCGCAAGCCCATCACCCAAAACTTTAGAAATCAGAGAATCCTTGAGATCGCGAGTCACTGGACCTCTTGCCAAAATACTCTCGATGATAATCTCGTCTTGGTCAATCAAAAAAATACTTCCTTGATCTGATCCTGTATATTTGGTAAGGGTTTCTAATGTACTTTTGAGCGTGGTGGTGAGGATGAGATTGCCACTGACCGACTGAATATGGGAAATCGAATTTTTAAGTAAAGTTGTTTGCAGTTGGATCGCCGCTTGAGCCGAAATCAGTAACGTATGCTCGTCTAAATCAGCTTGAGATGGACTCAGATTTAATCGATTTAGGACTGATGAATCTTGGGAGTGGCTCGTTTTAGGGTTCATGCGCGATTCCGATTTGCTAATTCCAGAAAATTGTAATTGAAAATATGTCTCAACAAATATTAGCCCCAAAAGAGGAAAAATTTGATGTGTGTAGCAAGGCACATCCTCACCAATAAATTATTGCCAAACAAATTGCTAATAAAGTACTTGTGTGCTATAAATCTTAGCCTAAATCCCCCAAACAAATAACGCTCCTATGAATGCCACAGTAAATGCTTTAGTGAATTCTGCCGAAAATCTTGATAAAAATACATCCCTAGATCTTCAGCAAGAAATCAATTTACTTAAGGTCGAGTTAGAACAGAAGGATCTGCTAGTGCAGCAGCTTTCCGAAGAACTTTTTCGTTTGGTCAAGGGAAATACCGCTTTTCTGCCCAGTACTGAATTTCATGAGCAGCATTCAGATGAGATGCGCTTTTTGGCAGAAAAGCTGGCGATGGTCGAAAATCAATTAATAGCCACTCAAGCCCAAGTAAAAGAACGCGATCGCGAAGCTGTGGCTTTACGGCAAGAGATTCAAGAGATGGGCGATCGCAATCGAATGTTAGAACAGGTGGTGCAAGAGTTGCCGAATATCTATCGCGCTAAGTTTGCGGAGCGGATCGTGCCGATCAAACAGAAAATCGAATCCTTGCAAAAAGAAAACCGCCAATTGCATATCGAACTGCAAAGTCTCAGTTTCCGTCTAGCGGGTCGCACTCGTCGCCCCACTCCACAGCAACAACGACTAGAACTCCCCAGAGTTATGCCAGCTTTAGGTTAAATATTTCTGATAAAAAATGACAGCGCCTAGCGCTGTCATTTTTTATGATTTTTCGCTCAAAACCTTAAGCCGATTTAACAAAAGATAAACTTAGATTGACTTTTTCTGTAGAATTAACTTGAAAGGTTTTAACTTTAAAGTTTTTTAATGATCGCCATAATAATTTGAGGCGATTAAAAGCAATTAAGAGTTTTTTAGAAATCAATTTAAGTATTAAGGATTAAAAAGTATGAGTACAAGTCCCGAAACCAAGACAGACATTAATAAACCCGAAACCACAGACAAATCTCGTCCTGCTAAAGCTAAGTCTGAAACTGAAGCAACCACCAAAACTGGTACAGTCGATATTGCAGCACTAGCTGTAAAAGAAGAATCTAAGCCTGTGGCAACATCCATCACAGAAAAAGGATCATTAACCGTGACAGAAACCCTTAAGCATTTTGGCGATCGCCCCATTACCGATGGTGGCTTCCGCGCCTTTGAATATTTCAACAGTTCAGGTGAGCGTCCCATCGAAGCTAGCAAGCTAGTGGTTAGCAGCACTTACGGATCTATGGGTGCAACCCGTCCCATCACCAGTGGTAACGTGCATGTGACTGGCACATTCATGTCTTCTGGCGAACGTCCGATCATGGAAGATGGATTTGTGATTGTTGATAAGTTTTATATTGCTGGCGAGCGCCCCATTGGTTCTTCAGGTTTAGTGGTTGATGAAACCTACTCACAAATGGGTGAAACAAGACCTGTTGGTTCCAATGCGATCGACAATGCGGGTTTGATGGGTTACATCGACTAATTATTTGGGCATTTAAAAGCAGCACCCAATGGGTGCTGCTTTTGTCATCCAGAGAAATATGTAAAAGTGCCGCAAAGCGGCACTTTTACATATTTCTCTGGGTTTTAAGTCAGCGCAAAGCGCTGTATAAATATGGGATAAATTTGGGTGATTTTTAAGATCTGATGGATACAAAACTGACCGCGTTAAAAGATAAATTATTTTCAGGTAAAGAGGCAAATCAATTACCTGCGATCGCTGAATTAGTAAGTTCTGAGTTAAATTCTGGGGAAAATTTAGCCGAAGAAGGCTTGCAAATATTAGATGAATTTATCCAAGCTCGTAAAGCTGCCTATAAAGAGGCTAATACTGAACCCACATGGATCGACGGTAAAATCCATCAGAATTTATTACAAAGCAATCTCCCAAGAGCGATCGCCTTAGCTGAAATTCATTATCCTCAAGGCGTGGTCACGTTACGGTCAGAAAAGGCGATCGATTATCAACCGCTCCAAGTTTTACTAGCCAAACAAGATTTTGAAGAAGCTGATCGCATTACCAGCAAAAAACTTTGTGAAGCGGCGAGTGCTGATGCTTTAGCGCGAGGTTGGCTATATTTCACAGAAGCAAAATCAATTCCTGTTAGTGATCTCCAAACAATCAATCAACTCTGGCTCGTTTATTCTGAAGGGAAGTTTGGCTTCTCAGTACAGCGCAAAATTTGGCTGAGTCTGGGCAAAGGGTGGGAAAAGTTTTGGTTAAAGATTGGTTGGAAAAAAGATGGATCGTTTACCCGTTATCCTAATGAGTTTATCTGGAGTCTAGATGCGCCAAGGGGACATTTACCGCTATCTAATCAATTGCGCGGCAATAAAACTATGCAAGCTATTTTTTCCCATCCCGCATGGTAGAAATTAGATCTTCTTAGTTTGTGAAAGCCAACTTCGTAAGATATTAATTACCACTGGAGTAAAAGGTTCCATCATCTGTCCCTGTTGGGATTGTACCAAGTCATTGATTAACATCTCCAATAATTGATCGTCCTCTAGTCCTTCGTCGGGATCTATCCCGTTTGTCCATAACAAGGTGTCAGAAAACGGCTCTTCTGGGTTTGAGGGGATTAATGTATAATGAGTTACGAATATAGCTG
>JBAXTW010000189.1:0-6906 GCA_037129985.1 Pseudanabaena sp. ELA645
TGCAAGACCTAGCAGATTTAGAGAACCTTTGCTAGTTGATTGAGTAAGTGATCGCCATTGACGTTTTCTCATTAGCCTAAGATATTTGGGAAGAGTTAAGAGTGATGGAGAAAAAGGCGATCGCTTTTACTACTTGCGAGACTTACAATGTGATACACAAAACTAAAATTTTATGTAAATCCAAGCATTCTCCGTTATAATGCAAATACTATGGATAGGTGCAGCCAATGGTAACAGCAATTAAGCAAATGGGAACTGTGGGCAAAAATGGCAAAATTGAACTTTACACCCCAGAGTTGATAGAAGGTACAAAAGTTGAGGTGATTTTATTAGTTGATCATCAGGATGAAACTGAGTATTTGCTCTCGAATGCTGCTAATGCCAAAAGATTATTAGAGGCGATCGCTAATATAGAAAAGGGTGAAGGATTGGTAACTTTCTCGGCTGAGGAATGGCATGAGAAATATAGTATTTGAGCCGCAAGCGTTTCAGGATTTTAATAACTGGGCAAGGGAAGACAAGAAAATTTATAGCAAAATTGTTGGCTTGATTGACGACATCTTACGCAATCCTTTTGGTGGTATTGGTAAACCTGAACCGCTTAAATATGAACTAAAGGGATTTTGGTCAAGGCGAATTACTGATGAGCATCGCTTGGTTTATAGGATTAATGAAGATGCTGTGATAATTGTGAGTTGTAAATTCCATTACGAAAAGTAGTTCGCCTTTGGTTGATTGTTTACAACTTTGTAAGTTTTAAGGGTGATGGAGAAAAAGGCGATCGCTTTTATTATTTGCGAGACTTACCATGCGATGAGAGTTAGGATTTATGGATTTAGGAGTATGGCGATCGCTACAAATATTCAATGTTCAGCGATATTCATTCTTAAAAATTGAATTTTACACCGCAGAGTTGATAGAAGGTACAAAAGTTGAGGTGATTTTATTGGATTCACTCATCATGCAACGGCAAATCCTGTATATTGTCGAACTTTTGGATGACGAAATCCAAGGACAATATCATTCTTAGATATACCTGCATCGATCAAGTCAGTTACTATTCCTTCTTCGGTGTCATCGTACTGAATCCAGATTTTGTCATTGACTAAACTCAGATGAATGGGAGTACTGTGAAGATATTGATCGTCGTTCCAGCCAATGTCGAGAACTAGATATTGACCCCGCTCATCATCAAATAAGACTTGAGATGAGTAAGCGTCAGGTATTGTCGAGCGATAGTCGGCTTGATTTTGCAGTATTTGTTTAATGATCAGACGATATTTTAATTGGGTATCCATTGGACAATTACCTCGCTTTCATCATCAAAAACAATTAATTTGACAATCTGATTTGTAAGTAGCATCTGTCCTAATTGTATAGTGAATACGCTATTGAATGTTAAGCGAGAGACTGCAAGATAGAGATCTCGCTCAATTTTTGTTTCGTTGAGAATTTGGCGATATAAGATGTACTGCCCTAATGCTTGTTCTAAATCCTTAACATCAGACTGACCTACAAAGCTTTTTACTTCGACCACGATTTTTTGAAGGTTTTTTTCGGCGCTGATGAGACGTTCTGCTCCCAAATCAGCAGATAAACGCTTTTTCCCAATTTGCAGTGGAAATGGATCGTGGGTAATTGTCCAGCCATCTTTTTCTAGGGCTGTTTTGACAGTGTTGTGGTAAATATCTCTTGCAGGCACAAATTTAAAGCGTGAAGTGATGTTTGTCAGTATAGGCGATCGCCTTTGGTTGACAGTTTACAACTTTGTAAGTTTTAAGTGATTTAATCTTAAAAAAATTAGAAGATATGCTCTAAATGTATTATCCTAAAGATAGAGGGCGCAGTTGAAGCTTTTTTAAAAAATTATCTGTATTAACAAAAATATTATGGCTCTTATCGGAAGTGACGAAAATAAAATCCAACGCGCAAAAACTCGTGTGTTGTTGGTGTTGTGGGGAGTGACAAAGCTGAAGGAGTCTTTGTCAGATGCTGATAAAAAGAAGAATGAATTGCCAACTAAGGGCGAGTTAAAGCTTACTCGTACAGGTGAGAAGTCTGCGGATTATGATGAAATTTTTGAGGCGTTGGAGGCGGATGGGGCGATCACTTTAACAAAATACAAAACTAGCAAAAATGTGACGCTGACGCAGGTGGGTTATGGGTTGTTGGGGGATTGGTTGCGATCGCCTGATTTTAAGTTTGAGGGTACGCAGATCGGCGCTCGGATGGGTAATTTTTTGGTGAAGTGGATCGCTAGTGTGCCTAATGCGCCTGTTGTTGCTGTGTCTGTGCCTAAGATTTCGTCTTACGATGAGTTTAAGGCTGTGGCTTTAGAAACTTATAAGCGTCTGAGCTATGAATCTAATGTAAGTAAGCTTGTCCCTATCTATCAGATCCGCCGTGATATTGGAGATCGCTTAACCCGTACTCAGTTTAATGACTGGATGCTAGAGATGCATCGCACCGATGTTTTACGTTTGCATGGTGGTGGTGCTTCGCAGACAACAGAAGATCAAACTAGAGACTCGATATATAGCGAGCTACTCAAAACTTACTATTTCAATGCCGAACTGTTTAACTAATCATTCAACTTTTTTCAATCATGGTTGCCCATAAAAATCCATTCCTCAAGCCTCCAATTGTCAACTCAAAAGATATTTGGAGTGATCAAATCTGTGATTTTGAGGAAATTCATGCAGATGCTTGTCAAAAAATCTTTGACGCTTTACAACAAGTCAAAGGGACTTTTTCAATTGCTATTGTCGGCAATGCTGGCTCAGGAAAAACTCAGCTTTTTTCTAGGGTTCGTCATAAACTTTCTAGCAATGAGGAAGCTTTTTGTGTCTATGTAAATGCTGATCAGATTGCCTCACTAGATTATATCTCTGTTGCATTTCAGCAATTCCTAGTTGACAGCCTTTTTCACACTGGAAAATCTGGAGTCACCTATTTACAAGAAATTGCGACTAATTTGGTCAATCAGGCATTAGAAGGGATTAAATCCACCAAACGGTTTTCTGCCCATGAATTACTAGATCAGTTCAATCAACTTGCAACCAATAAATCATTGGTAGATAAAATCACTGGACAAGTTCAACAACTAAAGCCCTATCTATCCGATAGTTCAGAAGTGATTCGGGCTTTGCTATGGACTTTATCAGCATCTAGCAAGCCTATTCTAGATGAATCGGATTTTTTAGCAGATTCTGCCACATCATCAAAGTCAACTAACTACTATCTTGCCCCTAGTGCTACAGATTGGCTTAAAGGTATCGAAATTAATACAGATGATGCTCAAATCATGAAACTATCCAATAAAAGTTTCAAGGATGAAGAGAGAGAATCAGAAGCGCTAAGACGTGCAATGCAAATATTGCGTATAGCCTCTGAGTACAAATCAGTAGTCATTTGCTTTGATGAATTAGATGCCATCAAACATGATAAACACGCAACTGGAACAGCTTCAGTAATTGCTGACCTAATTAAAACTTTACATAATGGATTAGATAAAGTCGAATGTAGGAACTCTATCTTAGTACTATCTCTCTGGATAAATAAAACCTTTGATGATTGTGAAGCTCTAGCTGCTGGTTTAATAGAAAGAGTTTGCTCTCTAGCTGACTTAAATAAAACACCACTTTCGCTAGACAAAAATCTACTCACTGAAGAAACTGGACTCAGATTAGTTGAGTTTTGGCTCGATAAGTTGGATGCAAAAAATCCAGAAAATCCTCATCAACCTTTGGGTGGGGAAGAGAAGATAAGACATTTTTGCAAAAATCGACCTAATCCCAGACAGCTATGGCGATGGTGTGCTGAAAACTGGATGGAGAATCAAGACGGTAGAAACGGCGGAGATCCACCACCTCCACCTTCTGTTGATCTTGATTTGATTTATAAAAGTCTGATAGAGGATGAGTACTCTCAGCTTCTAGAAAACGATGATTTAATAGTTGAGTCTTTGATTTTTGGCTTTAACAAGTCAATTAACCAAACAGTTGAGAAGGTTTCAATCAAAAAAATCACGATACAGCCCAAAAATGCTAAATTTCAATTCAAAATTGAAGGCATCGAAGATGGAAAGTCTGTCTCAATTGGCGTTGGTGTTTGTCAGTCTGCTAGTGGTGCAACAGTGGGCGCAATGTTGCTAAGGCTATTAGACTATAAAAAATACAAGCTAACTCGCGGCTGTCTAGTACGCTCAGAAAACAAGAGGATTAGTCCAAGGACTCAAGCTTTTGAAAATCTCACTAAACTCACAAGCGCACCTTCCAATGGTGAATTTGTCCCCCTAAAGTATGGTGAAATTGTTGAGGTTTACGCTTTATTCTTGCTGTCACAACATCCTGAAGTTGCAATACTAAATCCTGATGAAGTTGATAAATTTATTACTGAGAAAGCTATTAAAAATGGGTTAATTAAAGAAATCCTCAGCGATCCATCTGGAGAAATCCCTGCTGCCGCAATCTCACAACCCACATCATTTAGTGACACTGGAAATACAGCTAAGAGCAATGATACAGGCTTATCTGATAACGACTTTGATGTGTCTGAAGATGAAGATAAAGACCAGAACCTAGAAATATTAATTCGAGATTTGCTCTTAGAGCAATACTCAGAAGCATTAACAGTAATTAGCCATGAAGTTGACGAAGAAAATACTGGATTGATATCGGGTCTATTTATAGAGCATCGCCGCAATTGGTTATTTGAATATCAAATTACAGAAACAGGTATTTCCTATCGACCAACTGAATTTGTGCAAAATTTGTCCAAAGAAAAACTAGATCTGTTGCCAAATCTAAAATTCAAAGAAATCGTTGCTTTAATTAAGCTTGTGCGATTATCTAACGTAATTGGTGGATCAGTCACTCTTCTGAATGACGAAGATTTTGAAGACCAAGATGCAGCGATAGAAATTTATGGTTTCTATCCTCCAGATCTAGACGCTAACCCCACAATTTATTACAGACACGAACAGCTAGGTGTATCCATTGGCGCTCAACTGTTCTGGGGTGATAAAGATACCGAAAGTTTATCACATGGCTTTGTTGATGATATTAATACAAAAGATTCTTTTGCATTTGATAGCTTCGATGAAGCATTCGATTTTGGCATCACGCGCCTAAACTACTACATCGAAGAGTCTTAAAACTTAAAACTAAGCAACGCACCTTGAATTATCTTTGAGCATAGCTCAAACAGACTACAAAAAACTAACAACGGGAGAGAATATCGCTATCATCTTCCGTCCTTTTCCTATTGGTAGAAAATTCGCATTAGCTCCACTAATTAACAGTGACAATAGCGAAAAAATTGAGTTTTTTACCAATACCTATGTAGAAGTTGTAGACAAAGAAGTTATTAGCCAAGACAAAATTAATAATGACTTGGCTAAGTTGCTAAATATGACTCTAGAAGAATTGCAAGCAAAGCTCAATACTTCTGATAACTTTTTACTAATGTACTTCCGAGCATATTGCTTTGAGCCACAAATTAAAGTTTTGACCAGTAATCAAATCGGCTTTATAGCACTGCCCGAAATAACAGAAATCAAGAATCCTATCCCATTATTTAGCGATCATCTATTCCAAAAACGTAAACAAGAAATTAGATCGCGCCAGCCATCCGAACATTGAAAACTGGAAAACTTACAAATATCTCTTAATCAACTATCAAGTACAAATCCATTAGCCCAAGTCCTGAATCAACAAATTCAAACTTTCTTAGGCTATACGGATAACACATCCATAAGACTAAATAATCAAAATTTATCTTGGATTAGCACTATTTCAACTTTAGGTGATCGCAGTATTGAAACAGATACAGGTAAAAACAACTGGCAAGCAGGAACAGATTTTGAAAATATTGCAAAGCAAGGCTTAGAATTTCTAGGCTTTACAATTGATGAATCCCATAAAGGTGGAGCGGGAGGCTTAGATTTATTCTGTTCAAAACCTTTTCCACTAACAGGAGAATGTAAAGCAGGAAAAAGCGTTCCCAGTCGCACAACCGAAGAATTGCTTAAGCTTGGAGGTATGAGATTAGGAATAGATAAATTTTTAGAATCTAAAAAACTGATTATTGGTGCTGGCAAAATCAATAACGATGTAATTACAGCCTCTCATGAATGGAAAGTTAGTATTATTAAAGCTATGACATTACAAAAACTCGTTGAACTCAAAGCCAAATATGATGGCGCTATCAATCTATTTGAACTCAAGGAACATTTGCAAGCAGGACAAATTGATGACAAAATTCATGAGTATATCCAAAAGGTTGAAAGTGAGATCAAACTGCGATCACAAATCGTTCAAACTGTAAAAGAAGAACAATACGGAGATCAGTACGTTTCTGTTACTGAAATTAGATCAACTTACAACGCAAAATATGTAACAGAGCCAACACAAAGATTAGGCGATCCAGTTGTAAAAGATTTACTCATTGAGCTTTCTTCACCATTGGCGGGATATTTGGGAAGAGTTAAAGGTGATGGAGGAAAAGGCGATCGCTTTTACTACTTGCGAGACTTACCGATCTGAACTGTTAATTTGGTGATAGATTACAACTTTTTTGATTATAATGTTGAGGTGAGTTTAGATAATTTACCTTATTTTATCGTTATTCAGTACTGATGCAGTTTTATACTTGGAACGAGGCTAAAAATGAGTTATTGCAAAGGGAGCGAGGTATATCATTTGAAGATATCGTCGAAGCGATCGCCAATGGATATTTGCTAGATAGCATTAAGCATCCAAACTCTGAGCAATATCCAAATCAATCAGTTTTTGTAGTTACTGTTAAAGGATATGTTTACTGTGTGCCTTATGTTATGGATGAATCCAGTATTTTTCTTGCTGTAAATAATTCGTTGATGGAAAAGTAGGGTATAACAAGAAGTAG
>JBAXTW010000019.1:0-50621 GCA_037129985.1 Pseudanabaena sp. ELA645
ATGAGTCCCCTTACGCAAGGATCTCTAGGCGTTGCATTTCATCCTTGAATTGGCGAGTCAAACAACAAAAACCCCGTGCGATCGGCATTGATCTCGCCCGCGATCTGCCTGTCGGAAAAGGCTATGCCCAACTGGAACAAGTCTTTAAAACTACACCGAATATAGTTGGCGCGACCAAAAAAGCGGATTTAGTTGACTCCAATTTTGCGGTATCTAGCTCTAATATTAATCCGCCCCCTGCGCTCGCCGCATTGGATCAAGTTGGGGCAATTAATTTGCCCGTTGATGCGGATGGACGCATTCGGCGAGGTTTGTTGTCGTTACGTTTACCCGATGGACAACCTTCCACAAGTTTTGGATTACGGCTATCTGAACTCTATCTTGATGGTGAAAACAATGTACCCATTGAACAAATTAATAAAGGGTTATATCCGCCGAAATTAAGAGAAAATGATGGTGGTTATAGTCGAGCTGATGTCGGTGGACATCAATTTGTGATTAACTATCGCCGATCGCCCAATGGTTTTCGATTTGTTCGCATGGCAGATGTCTTAGAAGGAAAAATTGCACCAAACTTACTCAGCGATCGCGTGGTGATGATTGGCACTACGGCGGTGAGTTTACGCGATTGGTTTTTTACGCCCCTCGATAGTGGGATCGGTAGTACGCGGATATTTACATCAGGAATAGAAGTTCACGCTCAGATTGTCAGCCATATTCTTAGTAGTTCTCTTGATGGAAGAGCAGGAATCCAGACTTGGGAAAAGCATTGGGAATGGCTGTGGATTTTTGGCTGGTCAATGGCAGGCTCGATTTTGATTTGGCAATGGCGCAATGTTCAAACCAAAGATCGTGAATTGCAAATGCTGTTATTGCGATCGCTAAGTGTAGTTGCTTTAGGGGGAATTTTAGCGGCTTCCTGTTTTGTGGCTTTGTCCTACGGTTGGTGGTTGCCTTTCGTGCCTGCGATGATTGCATTTTTAGGTGGCGGCACGATCGTTACAAGTTATTTAGCACTTACCGCCGCGCAAATTCGCACCTATTTCAGTCGCTATTTGACCGATGCCGTGGTCAAAAGTTTGTTGGAAACCCCTGAAGGACTGAAGCTCGGAGGCGATCGCCGCAAAGTCACAATTTTGATGTGTGACCTGCGCGGTTTTTCCAGTATTTCTGAAAAGATGGCTCCCGAAAAGGTCGTAGAAATTCTCAATGTTTTTTTGGGGACGATGACCGAGGCGATCGCTACTTATCAAGGCACAATTGATGAATTTATTGGGGATGCAATTCTGGTGTTATTTGGTGCGCCGATTCACCGTGAAGACGATGCAGCAAGGGCGGTGGCAAGTGCGATCGCGATGCAATTAGCCATGCGATCGGTAAATGACAAACTCGCAGAAATGAATTTGCCCGAAATTGCGATGGGGATTGGCATTAATACGGGTGAAGTGGTCGCAGGTAATATTGGTTCTCAATCCCGCGCTAAATACGCAGTTGTGGGCAATCATGTTAATCTCACCGCAAGAATTGAATCCTATACTGTCGGCGGACAGATTTTAATTTCGGAAACCACTTACAAGGAAGTGGAAGCAATCGCGAAAACCAATGGCTCTATGGAAGTAGAACCGAAAGGTGTCTCACAGCCAATTTCTATCTACGATATTTGTGGGCTTGGGGGAATCTATAATTTAGAACTTCCATCCATTAATGAATCTTTGCAAATTTTAGCAAATCCGATCGCAGTCTCATACCGCATTTTGGAGGAGAAACATTTAGGTACAGAGCTATTTAAGGGTGAGATCCGCAGGTTGTCGCCCTATGGAGCAGAAATATTTGCGGAGCAGGATATTCCTGTTTTAACTAATCTCAAATTAGTCATCGAAGTATACGATCAAAGCCAAGAGCTAGCGATCGCAGGTGAAATATATGCCAAGGTTTTAAAACATCAGCAATCAAGTGAAATATTGGCTGAGCCAATCGAAAAAGAAATGGCGATCGCTATTATTTCTCAATCAGATTCTCAATTACCATATAAGCAATCAATCTATGTCCATTTCACGACAGTACCGAATAATCTCAAGGTATGGATTGATGCAGCAATGGAAGTTATTTACGATAAAACAGCCAAAAATTCTTGAATGGTTTCTTAAACATGACAACCACAACTCCCTTTGGAATGCTAGGTATTTAACTATCGTTTCCCTAGAGAAAAAATGATGTAACTTCTAGATGATGCGTGGTGCGCGATCGCAGTTTCATCCTAAATTTGCCTACATCAAAATGTAACAAATCTTTGACAATGTAAGCTAATCTTAAGATAGTGTGATGCGAGTCTAAATGGCTTATCTAAAAAATAAGCTAATCTTTGAATTAGTGATAGCGAGTTATGAGCGATCAAGAGCAACAAAATAAACCAGAAGACCATAAACCAGAAAATATTCCCAATCACATCGAAAAAGTCGATGAATCTGAAGAGAAGCCATCTTTTTATCGTAATTTTCAGCCTAGATTTCGACATATTTTAGGTATGCTCTTTTTGGGGATGGTTCTAAGTGGGGCGGCAGCAAGAACTTGGCAGATTATGGGTACACAAAAGCCATCCATAGAACCGATCGTACAAAATCCGAACGCGCCTATATCTTTGTATGATCGCAATGGTTTTCCGAACTTAAATCCGCTACCGCCTACAGATGCGGAAGTGTGGGAATGTGATGTGGCGATCGTGGGTGGTTCGTTAGGTGGGGTCGCCGCCGCCTATCACTCGATGAAGACTGGGGCAACCACTTGCTTGATTGAGCTTACGCCAATGTTGGGTGGTCAAGTAAGTTCGCAGGGAGTTAGTGCGATCGATGAGTCAATGCTAATGCGCTATCGTCAGCAATTTCCCTTAAGTTGGACGCATTTTAAAAATATTATTGCCAGTCAGCCAGCCCTTCCCGAAAAATATTCTTATCTTAAACCAGGGGCTGTAGTTGCCGATACCAATAGTTGCTGGGTGGGAAATCTCTGTTTTACGCCCTATTCGGGTGAACTTGCTTCAGAAGAATTTTTACGCGAGTCCCAGCGTTCTGCACCAAAAAGTCGATGGGAAACTGACATTGCTTTTAAGGGCGCAACTTTTAATCAAAAAGGCGATCGCATTACCGCCATTCATGGAGTAAAGCGCATCCCTCGTGATCCTAATTATCTCGTCCAAGGTCGCCTATCTCGCGAACTAAAAAGCTGGTTTAATTGGAACTCTGACGAAACCTTTGATAAAAAGCCAATCCGTTTGCAACCTCCCGCAGGTAAGCAAATGCTCGTGATCGACTCTAGTGATACTGGCGAACTAATCTCTTGGGCAAATATTCCCCATCGCCTTGGAGCAGAGGGCTTCGGGACAACTGGTGAAGTTCATGCGGTAGCCGATAATCCTGAATGTACGCAAGCTTTCACTTTCCCCTTTGTCTTAAAAATTGCCGATGATGAAGGGCGATCGCTCAAAGAGCTTCGCAAAGTCCAACCAGGTTATTCACGGGAAGAACATCGTAAGGACTACGACTTGGGTCGGTTCCCTATGTTTGAAGGGAACAGTGTCTTTAACTATCGCCGTATTGTCAGCATGAAACGCGATGATCCCTTTAAAGCAGTGCCTGCAAAAGGAGATATGACCGTTATTAACTGGAATCGGGGTAATGATTGGGGCGTGATGAATCCGCCTCTGATTTTGACTGACAAACAAATTCGGGATTCGGGACAGCAACAAAACTGGTTGGGTGGATTGAATACGACCGCCCTTAAGGATGGTGAAAATCATGCCTTGTTATTTGCCGAATGGATCATGGACAAATATGCATCAACAGAATTTCCTGTGCGGATGATGTCGGGTCCAGATAGCCCTATGCCTACCGAGTCGGGATTAAGTATGTATCCTTATATTCGTGAAGGTCGTCGCATTTTGGGACGCGCCGCCTATGGTCAAACCGAATTTTTTATGCGTGAGCAAGATATTCGTAATGATATGCAAGATGGGCGCAAGTTTAACGCTACTTCCATTGGACTAACCCACTATGCGATCGATATGCATGGTTGCCGTTATCGCAATTGGGAACCATCAAAATCGCCCAGTGCGGCTCCTGCGAATGAGGACAAGGTGCTTCCGATCGTTTTGCCATTTGAAAGTCTGATTCCCCAGCGCATTGATAACTTGTTAATGGGCGGTAAGGCGATCGCCGTTAGTCATATCGTCAATGGCGCAACGCGCATCCATGTTGGCGAATGGTCGGCTGGTGCGGCGGCTGGCGCAACAGCAGCTTGGATTGTTTTACAAGAAGATACTTCTTTAACTCCACAAGCAATTCTCGATCGCGGCAAGATTAAAGATTTACAGGCTCATTTGCGATCGCAGGGACTATTACTAGACTGGTAGTAGTATAAAAAAGAAGCGCTTTGCGCTTCTTTTTTATGGCTGAGGTTTGCTAAAGATCGCCACAAAGACCTGTTTGATGGTGAGCAAGACCAAGCCTAAGGCAATTACGGCAAAAATCATCGTTGCCCCAGTGCCGATCGCTAATAATAAAGTCCGAACCAAGGTCGCTAATCGATTGGCGAGCGTATTGGTGGTTTGTAAAGGTGCTGAAGCAAGCTTATGCGCCACCATATTGGTAAATGCATAGAGTCCTGTCGCGAGAGTTGCGGCGATCGCTGCTCCCGTCAGATTTTTAAACGGTGAAGGGGCGACTTCTGGTGTAGATACGGATTTTACTTGTTGAGACATGAAATTTGCAGAATTTGTAACTTTACAAGCTGTAAGGGTAATTCATGAATTGCACTTACAGCATAAATAGAGGCGCATAGCGCCGCCATTTATCTCAATGAATTTTGCGATTTGCGATCGCATAAAGATCATTTAAACAGGTAAAAAACTTAATATTTTTGACCGCCAAATGATATAAGATATCCGCACTCAACACAAAAATGCTCGGCTCACTGGAAACGGTGGGCTTTCTTTGATCATACTGTAGAAGGCACAAAAATAGCTTTTAACCTCCCCTCATCACCATCGGGCTGTAATTGAAATCCAAACTTTCATCCTTGAATTCGCGGACTGATAGATGATCTAGAAAATGCCCTCATAAATATCTGCCATCGTTAGCGATAGATTTACGGAATTTAAGACTAAAGTATCCTCACTTCCCAAAACTTCCATTGTCCAATCTCCTTGCAAATCTTGACGGTAAACCTCTACTTTAATTTCATTTTGAGAAACTAAAACATATTCCTGCAAACTGCTAATAGTTTGATAATTTACAAACTTTTCGCGGCGATCGCTTACCTCCGTACTCGGTGACAACACCTCAAAAATCACACAAGGGTAATTCACAAAATACTTATCTCGATCTTTAGGACTGCAAGTAATCAGTACGTCAGGATAATAGAATATCGTCTTATTTTGATTAGCCGCCTTTAACTTGACCTTCATATCTGACATAAAAACATCGCAAGCCCCACCCCGTAACAGCGAACGTAAACGACCAGCAATATTTAAAGCAATGATATTGTGAGCCTTACTCCCTCCAGCCATCGCAAAAACCTGACCGCCCAAATACTCGTGGCGAACTTCGCTCTTACACTCTGCGTCTAAATATTCCGCAACTGAGAAAATATGAATCGGCGATCGCATAATTTTTGCAGCTTGACATAATAACGATTATATTACCTCAAACTTATTTTTTTGTAGAGCCTGAAACAGAATATAATCGGAAAGTCTAGTAATTTACATTAGATCCCATGAAAGATATATCTTTTGCATTAAATGGAGAATTGGTAAGCGCTAAGCTTGGATCTCGTGTTGAGAAAAAAGATTTGTATGGTTTTTCCAAAACCGTAGCCGAGCATGAAAATATTCCCCTCACCCGTGGGTATCTCCTAGCCGATGGACGCTTGCTAACGCGCCAACAGATTTCCTATGCCCGCCTCGATCCTGAAGGGACACCCATAGAAGATGCGATCATAGAACTAAATGGCGAAATCGCACCCCTCCAGCCTAGTTCCTTTGATATTGAGAATTCTTTAGAGCCAGTGCCTTTATCGAACCTTGCGGATTTTAATGTCGCTGATATCTATCCAGTTGAAGAAGTGGATATCCCAGAGGGATTGTATCTTACTCAATTTAATTACCGTAAAACCTATATACCGAAAGAAGCCTATCTGTTAGTGAAATCCGATCAAGCTTTTTTATTAATTGGAGAAATGAAAAAGACAGCATTCGTGGGATTGACTGTTGCCTATGACTTTTTTGATGCTGAAGGCGAAGAAGAAGAGGAAGACGAACTAGATTTTTCGATGTTTTAGATATGAGATCCCCCTCAATCCCCCTTGCAAAGGGGGAAGAAGATAACTTAGTCAAAGGAGCATAAAATGGATACGATTCTACATTTAGAGCATCAGGGTAAAACTGCTCGCGTTTCCTTGCAAGCATTACCGCGCCGCCGTCCTAAACCTGTGATTCAGCAAAGCACCACGGTCGGAGCGATCGCCCCCTATAAGTTAATCAATGGCATTAATGCCATCATCGATCCCTTTCAGTCTAAACCTGAAGATTTTATTAATGCTGACCCCGAATTAGTATTGGACAATGCTGGACAGATCTTAGAAACAGAAATGATTTCCACCGCATATTTTAATCCTAGCGATCGCCTCACTCAAGAGGAACTGAAACCCGTAACTGATTTTAAATTTGTGGATATCATTTACGATGCTGAAGGTAAAGAGAAAGAACGCCGTCCCCATGTGATTCGTAAGTCTAACCTTAACGATCGCCTGCCCATTAAAACGGGTAAACGGTTGCCGATCGCCCAAGCATTTACCTCTTTTGTCTTCCGATACAGCCATCAAATTGTCCATGAGGATGGCGTGACGATGGAATTTCTATTTAATCTTGCCCAAGAACTGCATCAAAATCAAGAAGTAGCGATCGTGGGCGCGGGTGCTAGAGGTAATCAGCCATTGGTAATCCGTGAAAAAGGAACTCCCTATCGTGGCTTTTTGTATGGAGAAATTGGCACTGGCGAAAACGAAGGAAAGTATAAATTATTATTACTGTTAAGCGATCGCGAACTCAAGACCGTGGAAGAGTAAACCCAGTGATTTTGGTGAGCTTTGCCCACGCTTTGCCCACCAAAATCACTCCAATCCTAACTGAATAAATAGAGAAATGGAGTACAAAACGAGATGAGTAATCTTTCGATTGATGTTTCTAAATTAATACCCAAAGTTGGCAATTATCAGATTGCTCCACGCGGCGCGGTGAGCGATTTAACCCTGCTAGAAATTGCTAGCCAGTACCAAACCCAAGTCAGTCGCAAAATGATTTCTCTGACTCAAGATCAACTGACTAAGCGCTTTTCTACAGTCGAGCTAGTATTACAAACCACCAAGTTGGATGGTGAGGGTGTATTTATTTATTTCGATCGCGCCTCTAAAGATCCTAATCAAGCCTGCTTTTGCTTTAATTCTTCTTCTGGACGAGTCCGAGTACATTTTCCCGCCCTTGATGCTCTAGAAGCGTGCTTACGCCAATCTTCTGTCCAAAAAGGGCTGTTCCGTGCCGAACTCTATTTACCTGAGCAAATCCGCGATCGCCGCGCCACTATTGGTGATGTTTTAAGGGTGTCTTTTAGTGAAGATGCCAATGCGATCGGCAAGCTGAAACTGGCGATGCTCGATATCATCATGCTGAATGGTAAAGACCTGCGAGCAAATCAATCTCAATTTGAGCAAACTTGGAATTTACTGGGAGAACTATTTAGCACCGATCAAAATGCATCCTTTCATCGACCACAGGGGGCGATCGTTCCCGAAAATCAGCTTCTTCAGCTATTTGCCGAAAAAATCGCGGCTGGTGAGGAAGGTATGGTGGTGCGCCGACTGCAACGGGTGGAAACCTATAAGATTAAACCGCGCCTCTCTCTAGATGCGGTAGTGATTGGCTATGTGGCGGGGGAATTTGAGGGTATGTATGGTGTGACTTCCTTATTAGTGGCGATGAACTATCCTCTCTCCGATCCAAAGGTTGGTCCCAAAGATGAACCAAGCAAAATCTATTTCCAAACCCTAGTCCGCATTGGTTCTGGACTCACCGATCAGCAACGATTGGAATTTCTAAATCTGTTTAATGCCATCCATGTAGAAAATCCCTTAAACATGACCGATAGTGATGGTCGAACCATTCAATTTGTCAAACCCGAACATATTGTGGAATTGAGTGGCGAAGATTTAGTCACCAATGTGCCAGGAGCCGATCGCCTCAACCTCACTCAACTAATGGCATGGAATGGTAGTGATTATGAGTTTTTAGGCTTATATCCCTGCCCCAGACCGACATTTGCGACATTTAGCCAACTGCGACTCGACAAACAGGTTCAAAATGGTGGCGCGAGATTAGAGCAAATTATTAGCGATCCTCAATTACCGAAAATTCAAGCGATCGCCCCAAGCGAAACTAAAATCCTGCGGCGAGAGGTTTACACGAAAGGCACAGATATGGTGCGGAAACTGGTAGTAGTGGAAAATGGTGCGGAGCAAGCGATTCCCTATTTAGTCTATTGGACGGATCTTTCTTCTAAGCGCAAGGAACCCTTAAAAGTATCTGTGTCCTATGCTCTATCGCTCACTCGCGCCGAAGCATTAGCCGAACAGTTGATTGCCGAAAATATTGTCAAAGGTTGGAAAGCTACTTAAGTAAGTGGGCTTAATTAATTGTTAGATAGTGGAACAGGCTTCTAGCCTGTTGACGGGCAAGAGGCCCGTTCCACATTTTATATTTAATTGCGACCGGCTACTTTATGAACGAAAAATTTACTTTTAAACCGCTACGAAATACTGTATTTATTACTTATTAACATTAGATTTACCCCGTAAATGCCTACTTTATATACTGCAATTACCAATCATGGTTTTGGTCATGCCACCCGTACTGCGGCTGTGCTTGCCGAACTACAAAAGCGATCGCCTGATATCAAATTGATTATTGCGACCACGGCTCCGCGTTGGTTATTGGAAGAATATATCGAAGGTGAATTTATTTACCATCCCCGTGTATTTGATGTCGGAGTGATTCAAGTCGATAGTTTACAGGTCGATCGCGAAGCTACCTTTGAGACATGGCAACAGATCTACGCCACTCAAGCCGATTTAATCGCTTCAGAGGTCAAATTTTTGCACGAAAATCAAGTTGACTTAATTTTTGGTGATATTCCCCCAATGATCGCTCTGATTGCCAAAGCGGCGAAGATTCCCTGTTGGATGGCGGGTAATTTTGGGTGGGATTTTATTTATCGCGATTGGGGTGGGAAGTATATCGAGTTAGCCGATCGCATCTCTGATGCTTATAACCATTGCGATCGCCTATTTCGTTTACCCTTTGCCGAATCCATGACTACTTTCCCCAATAGAGAGAATGTCGGACTCACAGGCGCAAAACCTAAAAATTCAGCCGAATATATTCGCGAAAAGTTTAATCTAGATAGCGATCGCCCCACAGCAATGCTAACCTTTGGCGGATTGAGTTTAGAAGCTATTCCCTATGACAATCTTGCTAAGTTTCCAGATTGGCAATTTGTCACCTTTGATCGGGGAGCGCCTGACTTACCGAATTTAACTAGAGCGAATGTTAATCCTGATGTTGATCGCCTCCGTCCTGTGGATTTGATGGTGGTATGCGATCGCTTGATTACCAAACCAGGGTACGGAACCTTAGCGGAAGCCTTGCGCGTGGGTATTCCCGTAGTTTGTCTCACTCGTGAAGGGTTTTTAGAAGCAGAAACTTTAATTGCTGGTGTAAAAAATTATGCGGATCATCTAATTATTTCACCGCAAGATTTTTATGAGGGAGATTGGTCATTTCTGAATGCACCATTTCAATCGCCAGATTTAGGTGGGGATGCTGATTTAGCGATGAATGGTGAACAGACGATCAACCAAGCTATCATAGATTATTTGTATTAGTTTTAGTGTTTTAACATCAGCAATCTCTGCAAGAGCATTTGAGTATTGCCCTAGATCCTCTTTTTCTGATAGCGATCGCCTATGGCAAAATAAGAGGGTAGCGATCGCGCAATTTTGGAGGTTAATCCATGCTCAAAACCGTACAGGGAATTTATAAAAATGGGCAAATTAGGAACTTCTTAAAGCTAGCTGGAACCCCAATCGGTGCGTATGATGTTCTCATTGCCGCAACAGCACTAACACATAGATTGATTATCGTAACCGCTAATGTTCGCGAATTTGAAAGAATCCCAAATCTGCAAATTCAGAACTGGCGAAATGACAAGTGGTAATACCTAATAATTGCTATATACTTGCTATTTTAAAATCTGCTATAATTCTGAAGTCAAATTAAAGCTTAATTATGGAACGCCCTCAAACACTTGCCGATATTTTAGCTGGCGATAGTCCTGGGGTTGTTGCCGATAGTCAGGGAATCGTAACTGATGTCAACACCCCTTTTGAACAAATGACTGGTTGGAAGAAAGAAGAGATCATTGGCGAATTAATCTCGGTGATCTTGCCCAGTTATTTTCGGGAATCTCACCATATGGGATTTTCCCGTTTCACAGCGACAGGGGTTTCCACAATTTTAAATCATCCCTTAGAACTCAAGGTCATCACCAAAGACAATCGAGAGATTATGTCTGAACATTATATTATTGCCGAAAAAAATAACGAAGAATGGGCTTTTGGAGCGACCTTACGTCCTCTAGAATCCTGATTTTATAATAGAAATTCATGACTCCAAATCATTCTCAATTGCAAGAACTACGCGCAACTCTGGGCAAAATGGAAATTGCTTTGGGGGCGGTTGACACGGCAATTGTTTGGACAAATGAACAGGGGATTATTCAGTGGTGTAACAAGTCCTTCGATCGCCTTGTTAAGGGACTGCATATTATGATGCTGGGCAAAAAAATATCTTCACTTTTGCCCTTATATCAAGATGGTATTCTTCTATCGACAGGTGATTATCTCGTAGATATAGCGATCGCTCAAAAAGGTAAAGTCTCGGCAAATTATGAGTTCCATCAAGGACAACAGAAATTTATTTTAGACTTGACAGCAACTTATATGGCGGTCGCTGAAGGCGATAATTCACAGATTAGCGTAGTTCTATCCATCGAAGATATCACGGAGAAACAACGTATTCAGTTGTTGTTAGAGCAGTCCAACCTAGAATTGGAAGAGAAAGTAAAGCTGCGGACGCGAGAACTACTTGAAGCAAATCAATGCTTACATCAGCAAAATACTGAACTCCTGCTAGCAAAACAAGCTGCTGAATCCTCCAATCAAGCTAAAAGTTCCTTTTTGGCTACGATGAGCCATGAGATCCGTACACCAATGAACGCCGTAATTGGGATGACGGGATTGCTTTTAGATACAGATTTAGACGCTACCCAAAAAGACTTCACTAATACAATTCACAATAGTGGCGAACATTTACTCAATCTCATCAATGAAATTCTCGACTTTTCTAAATTAGAAGCCAGAGAAATGAAATTAGAAGTTCTAGATTTTGATTTAGAATCAAGCATAGAGGAGATAGCGGATATTTTGGCTGTTTCCGCCAATACCAAAGGATTAGAGTTAGCAATATTTATTCATCCTAATGTACCCAAATACTTGCAAGGAGATATCAGTCGGTTACGTCAGGTTCTATTAAATCTAACCAACAACGCCATTAAATTTACTCATGAAGGTGAGGTCAAAATTGAAGTTGCCCTTGAAACTGAAATTGATTCTAAAGAGGATAATTCTGTTATTTTACGGTTTGAAGTGATTGATAGAGGTATTGGCATTTCCTTAGAAAACCAAGCAAAACTGTTTCAGCCCTTTACCCAAGCTGATGCTTCCACAACCCGCCAATATGGTGGTACAGGATTGGGATTAGTCATCTGCAAACAATTAATCGAATTAATGGGAGGAAATATCTATTTAGAAAGTGAAGTGAACAAAGGTTCAACTTTTTGGTTCACACTTCCTTTTCAGAAGCAAGCGCAAACATCTCAGCATCATTCCCACATTGAGGATCTTCAAGGGCTAAAAGTGTTGGTTGTTGACGACAATATTACTAACTGCAATATTCTTTACCATCAACTCAAGGCTTGGCAAATCCATGTTGATACGTTGATCCAGCCAACTAAAGCGATAGATTGCTTAACTGATGCGATCGCAAGTGGTTCACCCTATGATATAGCTCTACTAGATATGCAAATGCCTGATCTTGATGGTGAGCAGCTAGGAATTCAAATTAAAAATTCGCCAATTTTAAAGAATACTCATTTGATCATGCTGACTTCTCTCGATCAAAGTGGAGCGGCTACTCGTATGTTACAGGTAGGCTTTATCGACTATATCTGCAAGCCTTTGCATAAGAGCAGTCTTCTTAATAGTCTTCTCAAAACAATCGCTAAATCAGAAAATAAAGAAGAATTAGCTCCCGCTCTGAGAATTGGTTTGATTGAAAATTTGGCAGAGAACTCGGCTGCACTTTTTAACGCAGAAGAAGATAAATCTCAGGTGTTCATTCCTCCTTCGCAGGTCAAAATATTAATTGCTGAAGATAGTCCCGTTAATCAAAAGGTGGTGATGTATCAGTTGCGAGGTTTGGGATATACAAAGGTCGATATGGTCGGCAACGGTCAAGAAGCAGTCGATCTGACTGAAAAAATTTCCTATGATATTATTCTCATGGATTGTCAAATGCCGATCTTAGATGGATATGTAGCCAGTCGCAAAATCCGCGATCGCGAAGCTAACCAAAACCATACATCTCCACCAATAATCATTATCGCACTCACAGCAAACGCAAGAACAGAGGATCGCGATCGCTGTTTGGCGGCGGGAATGAATGACTTTCTTAGTAAACCTTTGCGGAAAGAAGATCTGGAGATGAGGTTAAACTACTGGTTTCGGATTGTTTCTACTCGTTGAATATAAGCGATCGCTCCCGTAATAATGTGGCATCTAGATTTCTTGGATCATCCCAACGGACGGGAATAACAACAAAACCAGATTTTCCCGATGCTTCTTTTTCGGCTTTTGATGGTTTTGGTGCAAGCTTAAACTTGATTTCCCAAGCCCTATTCAGGACGAGTAATTTTTTTTAAAGCTGAGCGTAGTTATCCAGACTTTAAAATTCATTTTCCAAAAGCCGAATGGAGAAAGTTAATTAAGGGTGAGTTAGATATCTATACAGTTTCTAGTTGCCATAACGGCATTATGCAAAAACCTCATGTCAAGACAATTGCTGAAAAAATTACTCAGGCGATCGATCATTTTTTAACCCACTAATTTACCCACCACCAACGATCGTGACAATTTCTAAGCGATCGCCTTCTTGAATCTTAGTTTTTTCCCACAATTGACGATGTAAAATCTCGCCGTTATATTCGACAGCCAACAAACGCGGGTTGAGTCCCAAAAATTCGAGTAATTCAGTCATGGTCAGATGAGCATCGCATAGGCGATCGTCACCATTTATTTGTAAAGTAATCATAATTTTAATTTTTTTCGATTATCGTATTATTAGCGGCGCTTTGCGCTCAAACACGAATCAACGTCAATTAAGATTATACTGCCATCTAAAATTGCGATCCGCTAAGATTAAAACTGGTATTCCGCTATATTTAGAATTAATCAATAGTAACCGCGATCGCTTATGAGTCTTTGTCTTGCCTGTGGCGCTCCGAATCCTTTAGACACTAACTTCTGCTCTCAATGTCGCACAAAGTTAAAAATCCAAGATCGCTATCGGGCTTTGCGAATCATTGGTCAAGGTGGTTTTGGTAAGACTTTTCTGGCGCAGGATGAGGGCAAGCCATCGAAGCCGAAATGTGTGATCAAGCAATTTATTTATGACGATCCTGCGACTTTGCGCGAGGCTCAGAGATTGTTTGAGCAGGAGGCGGTGCGTTTAGATGATTTGGGTAGGCATCCGCAAATTCCTGAGTTGTTGGCGCATTGTGAGCAGGAGGGGCGGCAATATTTGGTGCAGGAGTTTATCGATGGGGAAAATCTGTTGCAGGAGTTGAACCGTGCGGGGCGGTTTAGTGAGGCAAAAATCAAGGATTTATTGTTGGATCTGTTGCCTGTGTTGCAGTTTATCCATGCAGGTCAGGTGATTCATCGCGATATTAAGCCAGAGAATATTATTAGAAGGCGATCGGATGGCAGGTTGGTAATTGTGGATTTTGGCGCGGCGAAGATGGCGAGTCAGACTGCGCTGCAAAAAACGGGAACGACTATCGGCAGTGCGGGTTATGCTGCTCCCGAACAAGCTTTTGGCAAAGCACTATTTGCTAGCGATATTTACAGTTTGGGCGTTTCTTGTTTGCATCTGATTACCGATGTCAATCCTTTGACGATGTATGACCCTGTTGAGGGTTTTGCATGGCGAGATTTTCTGGTTAATCAGAAGGTGAGTAATGAATTAGGTCAGATTCTGGATAAAATGACGCAGCCTAGCGTTAAGCAGCGCTATCAATCGGTTGCTGAGACTTTGCAAGTGTTGCAACCGAATGGGCAAATATCAACTCCACAAGTTATAATTCCTCAACCAGTTCCTCAAAATCCCAGACAGGCTCAATTTCAAGTTTCGGAATTTGAATTTGAATATGTGCAGACTCGCTTAGTTACGGAAAGTGGCGGATTTCTGGGATTAGGAACTAAGACCAACGTTGAGCTAGATCGTAAGCGTGGTAAGGCGCAATATATCCGCGAGAATATTGGTAATGGCGTAACTATAGATTTAGTTCACATTCCTGCGGGAAAATTTATGATGGGTAGTAATGAATATAGTACTGAGAAACCCATCCACGAAGTAACTTTGCAAGAATTTTGGATGGGTAAATATGCAGTGACCCAAAAGCAATGGCAAGCGGTGATGGGAAATAATCCTGCAAATTTTAAAGGTGAGAATCTGCCTGTGGAGAAGGTATATTGGCATAATGCGATGGAATTTTGTGAGAAGGTTTCACAGAAGATTGGGAAGAAATTGCGGTTGCCAACGGAAGCAGAATGGGAATATGCCTGTCGTGTTGGTACAAATACCCCTTTTCATTGTGGTGAGGCGATTATGACCGATTTGGTGAATTACAATGGCAATTATCCCTATGGAGAAGCACCAAAAGGACAATATCGACAGAAGACGGTGGATGTGGATTCTTTTTATCCGAATCAATGGGGGCTGTATCAAATGCACGGCAATGTCTGGGAATGGTGTTTGGATGATTGGCATGATGACTATAGTGCGAAGCCAGTGCGCTTAAAACAAAACGGTAATGAACCTTGGGTAGATGTGGATATAAACAAGAATCGTTCTCAACCACTGCGCGGCGGTTCTTGGAGTAGCAATGCTAGGAACTGTCGTGCTGGCAATCGAGAATGGTTCAACGCACGTTATCAGTACAACGACGTTAGTTTTCGCGTAGTTATGATTTGAGTTTGCCTTTTCGCGTGAGGAATTTTTCTTTTTTCTTTACCATATTCGCCTTTACCTCAGTAATTCACCATTCTTTTTGCTTGCCCATCCTTGCTCTGGCACGGTCACGATAGTATGTCCATCAGATATTTCTCGCTTCAGCTTTTTGGGCAAGCACTCATCAAGCAGCACTTTCATAATCATGTGCCAAATAATATTTGATTGATAAATTCAAAAACTTCACTACTTTTTCTTTCTGCACAGTGGGAAAGTCATCTAAAAATTCTTCCAGTGAGTCTCCTGCTTCAAGATAATCAACCAAATTCTTTACAGGAACTCTAGTTCCCTTAAATATAGGTATTCCAGAGAGAATTTCAGGATCTCTTACAATTAATTGATTTTCCATTTTGTTACCTCAATGTTGGATCTCTCATAACCCAGATCTTACAGGAAACTTAACCATTACACACTCGCCTCAGCCACAAAAGCCTCAAGCACCGCAGACTCAGACTATCACCCAAAAGTTTCGACATGAAACAAGATCGCCGATCGCACATCATTGAGAGCCTCTTCATAGGAATCTCCCTCACCAACCACAACCCCTTGAATACCTAGAGGATAAGCCACATAACCCTCTGGATGCTTTTCTACCACAATTTTGATGTGTTTCATAATTATTTGATGTAATTTAAGGATATATATAATACTAACCTTTATATTTTTTGGGCAAGCAGAAAGTAAAGCAGCGATAATTACCTAATTCTCGAATTAGACTATTATATCCATTTAGACATCAAAGACGGCAAGATCTGAATACATTTAACTTCTATGCAAGAAGCCATCACTCTAAATTTGCCAGCCGATATAAGAGATTTACTTGAAGCGCGATCGCAGATTGAATCAATCTCATCCCTCGAATTAATTGAACGCGCAATTCGGGAATACCTTTTAGTGCGTAGATTGCACACATTACGCGAAAAAATGCTTAAGCAAGCTGACCTACAAGGTGGTTTCACTGACGAAGATATCTTTGAAATGGTGTCATGAGAATATTGATATTGTTGCCCCAGTGGATTTTCAAGCCTATGAAGAAAACTCACTGATTTAAGACAAAATATTCCCAAATCAAGGGTATACTGCGAACTAAAATTGCGATCTAATTGCTATCTAAAAGTGAGCGCTAAGCCTATATGACTGAATCACAAAGCCCCTCACCAGCTAATGCTCCAGATATCACGCCTGTCGATCCCGCCCATATAGGTTTAAGTGAAGCTGAAGTTTCGGAGCGAAAACAACGCGGCGATCTTAATGTCGTGGTCATGCGCTCTAGTCGCACTTACAAGGATATTTTCCAAGAAAACGTTTTTACATTATTTAACGTTACCTTTGGGGTGGTGTTAATCCTGCTGACCGCGCTCGGACAATTTACCGATGCCATCTTTTCAGGCTTTTCAGTGTTTATGAATATTTTGGTGGGGGTTGTCCAAGAAATTCAAGCAAAGTTGACCTTAGATAAACTAGCGCTGTTGTCGGTGCAGAAAGTGAAAGTGCGCCGTAATGGACAATCGCAGGAGATACCCGTCGGTGATGTGGTGCGTGATGACCTGATCGAGATTAATCCAGGCGATCGCGCTCCTGTGGATGGAGCAGTTTTGATTTCGCAAAATGTGGAAATGGATGAATCATTGCTGACGGGAGAATCCGATCCTGTCGCCAAACAAATTGGCGATATAGTCCTGTCGGGTTCCTTTTGTTTAGCAGGAAGTTGTGTATTTCGAGCCGATAAGATTGGGAATGAAAGCTATGCGGTGAAACTATCCCAGTCATCGCGAGTTTATAAGCGTGTATTTACACCTTTACAAAAAAAGATTGATGTTTTAGTCGAAATTTTAGTGCTAGTGCTGATTGTCGCGGCGTTTTTGCATGTGGTTTCTAGTCTCAATTCAGGGCGCACCGTTGTCGATACGATTCGTTATGCTTCGGTAATCATTAACAGTTTTGTACCAGCAGGGCTAATTCTCTCCATTAGTGTTGCCTTTGCGATCGGTGCAGTGGAAATCAGTAAAAAACGCACATTAATTCAAAAAATTAATGCTGTCGATTCGATGAATAGCGTCAGGATTTTATGCACTGACAAAACGGGAACGCTCACGCAAAATAAACTGGTAGTCAAATCGATTGTGCCATTAGGAGATACGGATGAAGATTCACTGCGCGAATTAATTGCGCTCTACACAAACCTAATGGGAACTCAAAATAGTAGTGCCAAAGCGATGGCTACTTTTACAGACAAGCCCCGATCGCCGTCGCAATTTGTCAGCGAGATTCCCTTTAGTTCAAGTCGTAAATGGGGCGCGATCGCCATTGATATCGGCACGACTATTATGGTGGGTGCGCCTGAAATTTTGCTCACCAATCCTGAAATGCAGGAGGAGGCAAAACAATATGCGCGTCAAGGCTTACGAGCGATCGCCGTTGTTACTAGTGAAGAAAGTATTGATATATCTGACAAGAATCCTGCTTTACCCAACAATCGTCGCGATCGCGGTTTGGTATTACTAGAAGACAGTCTGCGCCCTGATGTAATTCAGACGATCGCCGAATTACAGAACAAAAATATTCGTCTCAAAGTGATCTCAGGTGACAGTGTAGAAACTGTAACTTCGATCGCCCGTCAAGCAGGAATCGCTGTTCCCGATGATGCTGTCTTTACTCAAAAAGATTTAGAAGCAATGGAGGCAAATATCTTCAGTCAAGCCGCCGCCACTGGTTCCGTATTTGGTAGAATTACGCCAGACATGAAACGCCGCCTAATTTCGGCAATGGTGAAACGCGGCGGCTATGTGGGCATGGTCGGCGATGGGGTCAATGATGTTCCTGCGTTTAAAGAAGCACAACTAGCGATCGCCATGAATGACGGCGCACAAATTAGCAAAGATGTCGCCGATATTGTCCTATTGGATAATAATCTCTCGGCTCTCCCTCAAGCCTTTGCCGCAGGCGATGATATCAAACAAAAGATTCTCTCGTCAGCGCTGCTTTATCTCACCAAGAATATTATGGTGATTTTGACGATTTCCTTCACGGGATTTGTACAACTTCCCTTTCCCGTAGAACCGCGTCACATGACGGTTTTAACGATGGCAGTAGTTGGTTTACCGACAATTTGGATCGCGTTTGGTTGGATTAAACCGAAACGCCTTGAGAACTTCCTGCGCGATGTTTTAGGCGCTAGTTGTCTAGCAGGAATTTTTGGGGCGATCGCCATGACCACGGGCTATGTATTTTCCTATTACATTAGTGGCTGGGCGCTTCTAAAAACTCCCAATGGTGTAACTATGCTCGATTCCGATACTTTCCAAGATATTGCCAGAGGTCAAGCCCAATGCGTCAGCACCTTTATCGGTACAATCTTTTGTCTATTTGTATTTTGGAGTCTGACCGATATTTCTATCTGGAAAATCCGTACCTTTTTCAAAAATTCCACGTCTGCAATTCTTGGTTTTGTGTCAGTTGGATTATCGATTTTGTTGATGCTGTTATTTCCTAGCTTTTTTCAAGTCGCCGTTCCCGATCAATTCGGCTGGACAATGACTCTCTTTTTACCAACATCAAGTTATTACCTATTACGCATGTTGCAATCTAGCAAACTATTTCGCCATCTGCCGCGTTATCTCAGTCAGCCTTAACAAAAGCCGATATAGCGGGTTTTTTAAGGCTGAGTACCATACAGAAAAAGACGAAAAATGTAATACAAAAAGTAGGGGCAATTCATGAATTGCCCCTACTTTTTTATGTTGCAGTCAACTGAAAACCGCTATAGAGGGTTGAGAGAGATTTACTTCAAAGCGTTCCCAAGGTTGAGGTTCGACTACTTGAGTCTGAATATCATTTTGAGCGAGTAGCGATCGCAATGAATCAACAGTTCCTTCTGCTTTTAATAGATTCAATAAAAACCCACTATAGGTTAAATCTCCACCTGCGGCAGTTGGTATAATTACCCGTGGCTTTAGCCATTTGGCTACCTGTACAGCACCCTGCTGTCCCTTGATCACCGTACCTATAAGCGGTAATTTCAAATCGATAGTTGGCGTAATCACCACATCTACAGGTGTAAATTCTTGGAGTGCCGATGTATGATAACCGTGAGGTTCGTAATAGATAGAAGTTCCTTCGACCAAATCCTTGATGATATAGCCATTTTCAATAGTTGTTGGTCCCGTTGGTGAACCGACTACGGCTCGAATTTCTAATAAATCGGGAATAGTGAATACTTCGCCGTGGGCAAGAGAAGTAACTTGGTGATAACCAATTTCTCTAACTAATTTTGCAGCACTCGGTGAACCAACTACAGGGATTTGGAGATCGAGTTGTTTGAGGGTGGCTGGATGGGCGTGATCTTCTAGTCCCTGAGATAACAAGATCAAATCAATATTTTTGGGGATTTCCCTTAATGTCTTTCTTTCAGATTTAAAGAACCAATCGGCTTTTCCAAACATCAACGCACCCACTAGCCAAGGATCAAGCAAGATCCGTTTACCTGCGATCTCAATTAGCCATGAGTTACTGTCCAGCCATGTTAAATGCATAATTCTCTATATTGATAACTTTACCGATAGCAAGAATCGATCAAATTCTCTTGTATGCACATTGTAACGAATTATTTAGATACATGGCAACGGCAAAGAGCTATATATTGGTTTGCCTTTGTCATAAAAAACCCGCAAGAGGCAATCCTGCGGGTGAAAAATTATGTAGATACGTCGCTAGTGGTTTAAGTATGTTGCTTTTTACTATCTTTTGTAGTGACCTAACTCACAGCCATCTTGAGATCTTTAAACATATTTCCTGTGACAGTGATCACTTACTGCGAAGTTGGCTGTGGTCAATTTAGGATCTACGATATTTTTGGATATCTATGTGTACCAATAAACACTTTTGCAGATCTTGCTTAAACGTATAAGGAATTAGGCGTATGTTACATCCTTAAAATTGCTAAATAATTTCCGAATAACCAAAACCTCATAAAGGGGTAAAGGGTTGATTTCTCAATAATTCTCGTATTCATTATATTACAGTGCATAGAGTATAGACATGGTAGAGATGGCAAAGGTCACAATCCAAAGAAAAAATCATTTTGCGCGTTTTGCGGCGATCGCGATCGGAGCCGCGATATTTGCAGCCCTTACGCCCACGATCGCCCAAGCGGTAGAAGCACCCACGCTCGAATCTTTGAGCAAAACAACAAATGAACTACGATTATCCATTGATACGAGTTGGGTACTAATCACTGGATTTCTAGTGTTTTTTATGCAATGTGGCTTTGCCATGCTAGAGGCGGGACTAGTCCGACAAACGGGGGTTGTGAATACACTAGCCGAAAACTTTGTCGATGCAGCGATTACACTCTTGGCATGGTGGGTTACGGGTTTTGCGATCGCCTTCGGCACAACTAGCAATGGTTTTTTTGGAATAGACGGGTTCTTTTTAAATAACGCATTAACGGTTAGTAATGGTGCGATCGAATATGCAATGGGGGCGGGCGGTTCAACGGCTCCAGTCAGTACATTCACCCTTTTCTTCTTTCAGTTTGCTTTTTCGGCAACAGCAAGTACGATCACCACGGGGTCAATGGCTGAGCGCACTGATTTTAAAGGCGACTTAATTTACGCTTTTATCATGGGAGCAGTAATGTATCCGATCGTCGTTCATTGGGTTTGGAATAATGGTGGTTGGTTATATAAGCTCGGTTTCCATGATTTTGCAGGAGATGCCGCCGTTCATACTGTAGGTGGCTGGACAGCTTTAGTTGGTGCGTATATTCTCGGTCCTCGCCCCAATCGGGTATGGGGACAAACCCCACCAGCACATAACCTTGGCTATGCGACCATTGGCACGATGATTTTATGGTTTGGTTGGTATGGGTTTAATGCGGGTTCAACCCTGACGCTCAGTAATCCTGGACTAGCGGGATTGATCGTTGTCAATACGAGTCTAGCGGCGGCGGCTGGTGCAATGACTGCATTTCTCTACATTTACTTTCGCATTCGTCAGTGGCACTTATTCTGTGGACTAAATGGCTCACTCGCTGGTTTAGTCGCGATTACGGCTGGCTGTGCTTATGTCATGCCTTGGGCTGCTGCTTTAATTGGCGCAGTGGCTGGTGTCCTTGTACTCGTTGCTGTAGATATTATTGAATGGTTTGAAATTGACGATCTTGTTGGAGCCTTTGCTGTGCATGGTGTGTGCGGCATGATGGGGATCATCTGTGTTGGTTTGTTTGGGCATCCACTCTTAACAATGAATAAAAAAGCTGGCTTATTCTTAGGTGGTGGATTTGACTTACTGGGAATTCAAGTGGGCGGTGAAGCCGCAGTCATTGTTTTTGTGGTTGCCTTCTCATTCCTGATGTTTGGTTCACTTAAAGCCGTTGGACTATTGCGAGTCAATGCTGAAGCCGATCGCATCGGTATTGATGTCTATGAGCATGGTGCATCCGCTTGGCCTGATGTTTATCCGATTGACGATTTACAATTTGACGAAGATGAGGAAGACGAAGATGAGTAACACCAATTCAAACAATGGCGTTGTTATTTTTTGAACATCAAAACCCTGTAGGATTTTTTTCATTCAAAAAAGTGGGGATAATTCAAGAATTGTCCCCACTTTTTTGATTTTATTATTTCTTTGAGGCGTTTTTGCTAGTATTATTCGCATAGATTGTATTGCTGCGACTAACCAGTAAATTGGACTGAGCAGGACATTATCAAGATATCGGCTACATGCATGACTCCCAATTTAGGCTTGCCACCAGAAACAACTGAAGATTTGTCTAACTCAAATCCCCAGTTATTAAATAGTCAGGTATTAGAGCAACTCCACGATTACGAGAGCTTGCTAGAGGATCTGATTGCCTTGTCCCTGTCTTTATCTGGTAATAACCTAAGAGCTTTTTTGGAATCGGCTTTGACAAGATGTCGAAAAATGACATCGAGTGATGCAGGTAGTATTTATTTGATCGATCGCTCTACTCCCGTACATACAGTTTGTTTTGAGGTTTCGCAAAATGACTCACAACCAGAGCGATCGCTAGTTAGCTTTGCAGTGCCGCTTAATCGAGACAGCATCGTGGGTTATGTCGCTTTAACTGGTGAAATATTAAATCTGTCAGATGCCCATGATTTACCAGATGATGCTAAGTTTCGGCATCACAAGACATTTGACTATGATATCGAGTACCATACTCGTTCGGTTTTAGCCGTGCCTATGTTTGATTCGCAAAATAGGACTATTGGAGTTTTTCAGTTGATAAATCGAAAAACGCAAGATATTGCCATCACTAAAGTAAATGTACAAGAAATGACGCTTGCTTACTCAACTATGGATGAGAAACTATTACAGGCGATCGCTACTCAAGTATCTCTATATATCG
The DNA here is from genome assembly GCA_037129985.1 of Pseudanabaena sp. ELA645. Taxonomy (GTDB): domain Bacteria; phylum Cyanobacteriota; class Cyanobacteriia; order Pseudanabaenales; family Pseudanabaenaceae; genus Pseudanabaena. The sequence continues at coordinate 22,884 of JBAXTW010000019.1, forward strand.
AGCGATCGCAACTTTTGGGGCAGATTTTTCAATAAAGAGCCATTGCAGATTCTTGTAAAATCGGTGGGGCGGCGAAGCCTCCCCACTACCAGTTTTGTTTTTTAAGTATTTATACTTAGGAAGAAATAGAATTAATAATTCAATCTTAAGGAATTATCAAGAATCTCCATCTTTTCCTATAAGATTGAACATAGGATAAATTCTTGGATATTTATACGGAGATTATTTATTTATGCTCACTTTAAAAATAGTTGTTTACATCACTGTCATATTCTTTATCAGTTTGTTTGTATTTGGTTTCCTCAATAGCGACCCATCGCGGAACCCTGGTAATCGGGATCTCGAATAGGACCAATGCATAACTAATGCCTAACCAATCCAAACCTAGCTCTGCTCAAGCGCAATCCGCTAATCGTCTTAAAAGCAATGATTGGCGACTGCTATCGAGTCTTTTGCCTTACGCAAAGCGAAACTCACGGCAACTTTTCATATCACTGTTTTTACTTGTCCCTCTATCGATCGCTAGTGCCGTACAACCGATTCTGGTACAACAGGCGATCGACGGACCTATTAAGAATGGAGATTTGATAGGTTTACGCTGGCTTTGCTTTGTGATACTTATCACAATTGCGGTAAGACTCTCATTTCAGTCTTGGCAGGGCTACTTGGTGCAGGAGGTTGGACAAAAAATTACGGCGGATATTCGTCAAGATTTATTTCGCCACGTTACTTCTTTATCAACCAGTTTTTTTGATCGCACGCCCGTTGGGAAATTAATTACACGCCTAACTAGTGATGTTGAAGCGTTGGGTGATGTATTTGCTACGGGTGCTGTGGGTGTATTAAGTGATTTTGCGGCGATCGCCACGATTGCTGTATTTATGTTTTTGCTTCGCTGGGACTTAGCCTTGATGCTAGTGGCAATGGTGATTCCAGTTACAGCCCTGATTGTTTATTTTCAGTATGAATATCGCAAGGCGAATTTCAAAGCACGCGATCGCCTGTCGGAACTTAATTCGATCTTGCAAGAAAATATTATTGGCGCAAATATAGTCCAGTTATTTCGCCGCGAAAAGTTTAACTCGGCGCAACATCTCAAGGTAAATCAGCTATATGTCGCCGAAGTAAACCGCACGGTATTTCACGATTCGGCAGTGTCAGCCACGCTGGAATGGATCGCGTTGGTGGCGATCGCAGGAGTGCTATGGCTAGGCGGTGGACAAATTGTCCAAAAAAATCTTACTTTCGGTGAACTTTCGGCTTTTGTACTATTTTCGCAGCGACTATTTGATCCGATTCGCCAACTAGCAGAAAAATTTACGACGATTCAAGCAGGATTTACTGCTGTCGAGCGGATCAATGCCATTTTGCAAGAACCGATCGAAATTCGCGATCCCGAACATCCTAAGTCTCTGCCCCTTGATGGGACTGGCGAAATTTGCTTTGATCATGTTTGGTTTGGCTATAAGCCCGATGAATATGTTCTCAAAGATGTCACCTTTACGCTCAAAGCTGGTGAAAAAATTGCCCTTGTGGGACCGACTGGCGCTGGTAAAAGCTCAATTATTCGATTGCTATCGCGTTTGTACGAGCCAACTAAGGGACGCATTTTGATCGATGGCATCAATATTCGTGAAATTACCCAAGCCGAACTACGGCGGTGTGTGGGTGTAATTTTGCAAGATGCTTTTTTGTTCTCTGGTGATATTAAGGACAACATTACGCTCGGTGAAGACTATGCGATCGAGCAAGTTGTGGAAGCTGCCGAGTTAATGAATGTCGATCGCTTTATCCAAGATTTACCCGCCGCCTATGCTACTCAAGTGCGTGAGCGCGGTACAAATCTTTCGGGTGGTCAGAAGCAATTACTCGCCTTTGCCAGAGCCGCCATCCGTGATCCAAAGATTCTGATTCTGGATGAAGCAACCGCTAGTCTTGATGTCAGTACCGAATTTTTAATCCAACAGGCTCTAGATCGCTTATTAATCAATCGCACCACGATCATCATCGCCCACCGTCTATCGACAATTCGCAATGTCGATCGCATTCTCGTACTCAAACAAGGTGAAATAGTCGAATCGGGTAGTCATGATCAACTCATTGCCAAACAAGGCTTGTACGCGAGTTTGTATGAACTGGAAATGATGTCATCTCACTCGCCTGTTTAATCTCTGTGAAAGTAAAGGGCGATCGTTAGCTATATCTAAAACGCCACATTAGCGATCGCTCTAAAGAGAGCTATTGTTTCCAATCTTATTTCACTAGTTAAAGATTTCTCTGCTGCACTAGTTTTGACAATCACTACTTGACGCTTAGGACTGACATAGATAAATTGTCCACGATGCCCCCTTGCCACAAAATCTCCATTGGTATCAGGCGGAATCCACCATTGATATTGATAGCCAAATCCAGCATATTCTTTTGCATCAGTAGCATTGGCTTGTAAATCTGGGCGATCGGGGGTGATTGATTCTTTGATCCATTGCTCAGATAAAATTTGCTTGCCATTGAGCTTACCTTCATGGAGATAGAGTAATCCAAATTTTGCATAGTCTCGTAGAGTTGCATTAAGCCCACAAAAGGTAATTTCAGTTCCATAAAGGTCAGTCAACCAAGAAGCATCAGACTCGGCTCCGAGAGGTTGCCACAACTTTTCTTGAAAATAATCAGCGATGCTTTTGCCTGTTGCACGTCTGAGTAGTAATCCCAAGACATGAGAATCTAAACTCATATATTGGAATTTTTTGCCAGAAGGATATTCTGAAGGAAAATCTGCAATAACTCGATCCATCGGACGGAGATGGAGAAATAACTTAGACATCAGTTGATTGATGTCAGACTTTGGGTTGGAATAGCCTTCGTTGAAGCGAACACCTGATGACATTTGGAGAACATGCTTGATCGGAACGTTGTTATAGCCTGAATCAATCAGTTCGGGAACATACTTGGTAATAGGATCGTTAACACTGCTAATTTTCCCTTCAGCGATCGCAATTCCTACAAGAGCAGATATAAATGATTTTGCCATTGACCATGAAGTATTGCGAGCATTTACGGTGTTACCGCGAAAGTAATGCTCATAGACAATCACATCATTTTTTACCACCAAAATCCCAGTTGTCGAAGTGCGATCTAGCATCTCAGACATTTGATGACTTTTGCCTCCAAATTTATAGGAGACATTTAACTCGCGAATATTTTCTCTCAGTTTATAAGGAGTAGATGATTTCGCAATTGGTTTACTGGGAAAGATACTCTCCATTGAACGGAAATTTTCTGCTATTTTGCTAGGGGCGAATAAATTTTGTTTGGGATAGAGATAAAATCTCCACAAGCCAAGCCCAGATGCAGCCATCAAAAAAACAACTAGCCCTGAAAATATATGCCATTTTTTAATTTTCACAAGTAAATCTCTCAAATATCTAAACTTATCTAAATCTTCTGGATCTATCCTAGATTTTGAAGATAAGCAAAGTAAAGGAGTATTTCTTGATATAAATCAAGGCTTGATATTTATCAAGGCTACTTTTAGTGGTGTTTTGCATAAATTCGTTGCCGTTTTTCTTTATTGGCACGCAGACGACTAAGCGTCTCTGGAGTCATACCCAAGTAGGATGCTAGATGAACAAGTTTCACTCTGTCCAAAATATCAGGATGTCTCAAATATATTTGATCGTATCGTTCTGCCGCACTCATAGACAAGTGGGAGTTCAGTCTTGCCTGAAGTGTGATGTAGTGAAGCTCATAAAGTAGTCTTCCAACCTTGTTCCAAATTGGATCTTTCTCATAGAGTAATTCCAAATTTGAATAACCAAGTGAGAGAAGCTTGCAATCTGAGATTAACACTATACTTTCTAGACTTGGTTCTCGCAAAAGAAAGCTTTGTGCCGAATGGACAAACTCTCCTTCAAATCCTAACCATGTCACAAATTCTTTATTATCTTTTTTGTAAGAAGATCTGGCTGCTCCTTCTACTATAAAGTGAGTGTGATTACATACTTCACCCACTTTAAGTAAAATAGTATCTCTAGGCAAATCCTGAAATTCAAACATCTTGCATATTTCCTCTTGCTGCTTGAGAGTGAGAGGATAAATTTGTTTTAAACAGTTAAGGAGTTTCTCATACATTTAGACTGCCCAACTTCGCTGATATGCAACAATAATGGTCTTAATTATACTTTAACTAAACTAAATAGCGATCGCCTTTACTGCACTTATTCTAATAGCGATTTAGCTACAATCTCATAAGCCAAACAAACGAACTGACGCTTGCATTGCTTACATCAAGCGCACTTGATGATTGGGAATTTCAATCTCTCGTAAAAACTTAGCACTATCTTCAGGCATCGCCGTATTAATATACATTCCACTACCTAGCTCAAACCCCGCCGCCTTAGAGACACGCGGCACGATCGCTAGATACCAATGGAAGTAATCGGATTGCTTTTCATCGGTCGGTATTGAGCGAATTGTGTAATTGTAGGCAGGATTATTTAAACCATAAAACAGCTTTGCGAGAACGGTTTTGAGGTTATAGGCGAGATCTTCTAACTCTGGTTCGGTAATATCGCCGAAGCAGGAACTATGGCGGCGAGGAAATATCCACATATGAAATGGTGAAAGCGCGGCATAGGGCATAAAAGCCACAAAATGTTCTGTTTCTAAAACGATACGTTCTTGTGCTTTCAGTTCATCATTGAGCGTATAGCAAAATAAACAGATTCCAGTATCATCAAAATAATTAATTGCCTCAATCATCCGATAGCGAATTTGTGAAGGAACAACGGGAGTTGCGGTAATTTGAGAATGCGGATGTTCTAATGATGTACCTGCACTCTCACCATGATTTTTAAAGATCAGTACACTTTCGATGCGTTTATCTTGGCTAATTTGGTTATAGCGCTGACGATAGGCTCGGAAAATATTGATCACATCACCGATTTCCATTAAAGCGATTGTGACATTATGCTCTGGATGTTCGATGATAACTTCGTGATAGCCCACACCTGTAATTGAGCGATGAATTCCGTCACTATGGCGAATGCGATCGCCAATCGGAGAGAGGGCAGGATATTTATTGGGAATAATCCTGACCCGCCATCCTTGCTCATCTTCAATCCGCAAATATTCCGTTTCCGATGGATTCTCATTACCTTTACAGAACGGACAATTATGTTTATAAATTGCTAGTTCTGGCGGGATTTCATCTAGCGATCGGGCAAATTCATGGGGACGCTTAGCTCTTTCTGTCGCAAAGATCACCCAATCTTTCGTAATTACGTTCTGGCGTAGATGGGACATAGAGGTTTACTGGTTATTCAAGAAAAAACTCGATCGCCTAAATCACATCGCCTAAATCACATCACCTAAATCACGCGGTCATTACCACCATCAATCGGAACTTGCGCCGCAGTCGTGCAAGCAAACAAAGTCCCACACATCTCAGCAGCAAGCTCCGCAACATGGCGGCTGGTCACTTCCACTTTTAGCAAGTTGTTGGTTTTATAATCCTCAACCGTCAATCCATAATGCTGAGCGCGAGATGTCAATACTTCATCTGTCCAGATCCCTGTATCAAAAACAGCATTGGGATGCAAAGTATTAATCCGAATGCGATCGCTACTCCATTCTAACGCGGCTACCCGCATTAATTGTGTTAATGCTGCTTTTGACGCGGAATAAGCTGCTGCCGCAGGACCTGGAGCAGGGACATTTTTGGAACCGATCGCCACGACTCGACCGCCATTAGGTGCAAGTTTCAGTAATGGGTAACATTCACGCATCAGGATTAAATTTGCATCAAGATTGATATGCATCACCTTTTGCCATGTCGCAGTATCAAGATTTTCAATGCGACATCCCGACGGGAAAATTCCTGCATTGAGAATGAGAATATCTAGACCACCAAAGGCTTGTACGGATTGATTAAGCGCATTAGCGATCGCTGCTTCATCACTAACATCACAGGTCACACCGACAAAATCAGGACGATTGTACAACTTCTCAATGGCGGGATTGATATCTAATCCCACGACCGCCGCACCGCGTTTTAGTAATGAATCTACACAAGCTTTCCCAATGCCTGAAGCGGCTCCCGTAACCAAGGCAATTTCACCTGTAAAAGCAGGAGCAGAACCTCCTTTTTTGAGTTTGGCTTGTTCCAATTCCCAATATTCCACTGCAAAAATATCGCTGGCGGGTAGTGCCTGATAGCCGCCCAAAAGTTGCGATCGCTGAATAATTTGCATTGTATGTTCGTAGATATCAGCGACAATTGCTGCATCTTTTGCCGATTTGCCAATGGTCACTAGCCCTAATTGGCGATCGAGAATGACTCGCGGTGCAGCATCAAGAATAGTGACAGGTTGAATGGAATGGGGAGATTGTTCGGCAAAATAAGCTTTATAGGCTTCTGAGTAAGCATTTACATCTCTTCCCACTTGAGGTAATCGCTTAGTACGGATCACATGATCGGGTGTGGCACAGCCCTGTTGAGAAATAGTTTGCACATCATCTCTTTGGGCAAAGGCTAAGCTTTTGTCATCGGTCTGCGAACTGAGAATAACAGGGAATCCCGCAACTTGGGCAACTTCAGCGCGTAATTGCGCTATTTCTAATTTATTTGTTTTCCCCACCTGTGGAATACTTTGTGGAATAACCTGTGGAATACTCCAAGCATTCTGTTTTTGCAAATAGACTTCAGCGCGATCGACTAGAGCGATCATTCTTTCATAGGATTCATGAGCAGTTTCGCCAAAGGAAAAAATACCGTGATTCATTAACACCATGCCAATTGTGCGATCGCTTTTTTCAGCAGTAAACTTCTCGGCACAAACTCGCGCCAAATCAAACCCTGGCATCACATAGGGAATAATCACCACGTCATCGCCATAGATTTCTTGAATGCGTTCCCATCCATTCGCTGTATTAGTGACTGATATCACGGCATCCGCATGGGTATGATCGACAAATTTATAGGGCAAACTGGCATGGAGAATCGTTTCTACTGATGGCGCTGGCGCACTTGCTTTCGTCATCTGAGTTTTCAGTTCATTCACCATTTGTGAATCGGAGAGAACTGAGAGTTTTGCCAATTTCAATAAATGCGCCATGCGGACGGGCGCAAAACCTGCTTCGGCAATGGTTTCTAAATCCCAGCCACTGCCTTTGACATAAAGAATCTCTTCTGATTCACCAACCAAATTCTGTTCACGGATTTTCACAGAAGTATTGCCACCGCCATGTAAAACGAGCGATGGATCGCGCCCTAATAGCTTTGATGTATATACCCTTAAGCCTAAGTCGGTTTTATATTCCGCCGCTTCGCGATCGCTCCATAAACTTTTCATTTTAAATCCTCAAATTATGTTGTAAATAAAATACTTTTAAATCAAAAAATTAACGAGTTGAGAAGATAATTAAGATCGCTATTTTTTGGACATTAAATTCTCAAAAGGATGTCGATTTTTCCAGCGATAGGTATTAAAATCTCGAAAATCAATAGAAAGAATTCGCCCATGCCCTAAATGTTCTGAATCAACAATGACTATATTTTTCGTTAAGACTTTCAGTGAGATATTGCTTGTAATTAACCGACAAGTCAGAATCACCTTCAGCACAACCGATTAGCCCCGACTCCCTAAGAAGTTGCAAAGGTTTTACGGGGGATTCTTGATGTAATTTTTCGTAATAAAGATTGATCGCTGCTTTCATAATGTCGGACGCGCCTTGATTTGTACGCTGACGAATGTAATTAAACTTACTAGCATGATCGCGATCAAGCCTTGCATTAACTCTCATATCTTTGCTTGTCATAATCTTGTATGACAACAGTATAGCGCGAACAAGGGCAAAGGAATAGCGCGAACAAGGGTAAAGAAGCAGTCCTCACCCGAAGAGGCAAATTCAGATGACAACCCGAAAACCGATGTAGTTGTAACTAATGCCTGCATCGTACCTGATGCGAAACGATGAACGACAATCGAAAGCGAAGTTGAACCACGAGCTACCACGCAGGGCGCGTCTATTTTGTACTCCACCAGTCAGCCACGCAGAGCCATTACTGGGCGCACCATTATAATTCTCATGCCATATATCTTCACACCATTCCCAGATATTGCCATGCATATCATGCAATCCCCAAGAATTTGCTAACTTCTCTCCCACTGGATGAGTTTTACATGCTGAGTTCTTACCATACCATGCATAGTTCCCTAATTTACTAACATCATCTCCAAAACAATATTTACCAGTATTTCCAGCCCGACAAGCATATTCCCATTGTGCTTCAGTGGGTAGCTTCACTTTTTGACCAATTTTTTTGGATAGCTCTTCACAGAACTTCACAGCATCATGCCATGACACCCTTTCCACAGGACAATTCTCATCACCTTGAAAATCAGAAGGATTAGTTCCCATCACCAGTCGATATTGCTTTTGAGTAATTGGATATTTACTCATATGAAAAGCTTTCAGCGTCACCTCATGTGGGCTTTTCTCATTGCCATAATCATTACTTCCCATCATAAAACTACCCGCAGGAATATCGACTAATTCCAGATTTAACTCAGTGAAGAGAGATTGAATGCATTCTCTAAGTTCCTGCTGTCTTTGCAGAGCCAGTTGTGCTTCCTGTTGACGGCGAAGCTCGGCGGCGGCGCGTTCCTGTTCTTCCTTTGCCTTTCTTGCCTCCAATACAGGTGAAAGCTCATGCTGCACATAGGTTTGAATATTTTCCAAACAAACTTCAAGAGAAGTCTCCGTATTTGCACTCTTCAACCTGTAGTCAAATTCAACTTCACCATTAGCATTGCGAGAATTTTCCAACGCATCCAACAAACGCTCCTTTTTCAAGTCACTCGCCACCAGAAAATCAAGGATCTTTTGAGACGAGCGATCATCCATTGGCAGATTTCCCGTCTGTTGACTCATCGCCATTTCCGCAATTTGTTTGATCTCATTCATCGCTCCCGACAAATCTTTATCAACTTTCGCCACATCCCCTAGCAAAGTTTGGAAAAAACCTAAGAAGCTTTCCATATAGCTCTCGAAATTCAAGGCAATCTTCGTCAATTCCGCAGCTTCAGATTGTAACCGATTGATTTTTAATTGGATTTCATAGGCTCTTTTCTGAACGCCCAGTTTTTTGACCATACTTTCCAAAACATCACGCTGTGTTTGTTGATCATTAGCGATTTTTTCGAGGCTGGCACTCATCAAATCCAACTTTTTTAACATTAAAATCGCTGCATAGCCGATCGCTTTGGCAGTTTCTAAAATTTGAGCCTTTTGAGAAGCCGCAATTTGCAACAAATTATCGGGATCGGTTTCCTGTCGAGCAATCCGTTCAAATTCCAAGCGCTCTTTTTCCACATTGGCAATATCTGCACATTTGCGGGTCACGATCTCGCGGATTTCATCGGCTAGGTTTTCAAAAAATTCCTGATATTCACCTTGATGGGTTTGCAACGTCTCAATCACTTCATCATAATTTTTGACTAGCTTGTCTAATTCCACAAACCGATCTTCAAACTTGAGTTCCTGTTTGACAACTTTTTTAATGATTTTTTTGCTAAAAAAACCTGCTTTCTCTTCAAAACTCTGCTCACGCTCGATATATCCCCGTTGCAAATTTTGACTGCCGCTTCTAATTTGAGCTTGCAGGCTGTCAAGTTTACCGCCGCCCAATACTGGCAAGGAATAAGTCCGTTGATAAATTTTAATCTGGCGCTTGCGATCGTTAGGGTTACTCATTTGCAGTAGCTCCAAGTCTATAAATATACTCACATCATTTTAATTCACTTTTAATTTGCCGATCGCTCATAATGTCCAATCTTCAATTATTAGCTTCGGTACTTTTTCAAAGTCTCTGCGATTTCTTGTTAAATGAATACCGTCATACGCGATCGCAATTGAATAAAGCTATTTATTTTGGCGAATTTTAGCAATATCTTCCCAAAATTCATCTCTTGTGACAATATTTAAGCGTTGCTGGCGTTCTTGGGTATAGTCGCCATGTCCCCAGTCAAATTCTTGCAAAAAACGAATGGTGGCTATCTGACCTAAATTTTCAGATAAAACTTGATAGCCTTTTTCACGGAGTTTAAGGGATGTCATTGTTAGCTTCTCCTTCAGTTTGAAAAACAGTCATTAGCCAAGTCACGGGATTTGAGATTGTAACGTTAATATTCTTAGCATAACGTTTTGCCCTAGCGATCAAGCGATCGTCCGTTGTTAGAAGCACATCGACTTTCCCTATTTCAGCACAGGCAATGTGAAATGAGTCATAGAGTCCAAAGCCTAAGTTTGTTAGTTCTTGGGAGCGCAGATCTATATTACTATCAAGCATTATTGAGTCACTTGCTAAGTTTAACAATTTTTGAACATTCTGTAATTTCTCAAGGTTTTTCATTTTTAAGAGTTCTGCTTCAATGGCTTCACTGGAAATCAGTTCCCATTGCTTTGCTACAATTCTCTCAAAAATTGATAGGATCACTTCGCCTTCTAATCGAATTCTCTCTTGTGTCCAGTCGTCAAAGGGACGATTTAAGCAGCAAACATCTAGATAAATTTTATAATCTTGATTCATAACAACTTTGTACATTACCAATCCAGTTTATCTAAGGTTGCGCCTTGTTCAATAGGTTCAGCACGCCCTGCCTTGATATTTTGAACTATTCCTTCAATTCCTCTGAGATATTCATCATCACTGACATAATCGGATTGATCTAAAATTTTAATTTCGTCTTTAGAGAAGCGATCGAGTAACCATAAAAATTTGTCGCTAACGCTATCGTCAATTTGTAGGGTGATTGTTCGCATAATTTAACTCTGTGCATAGACATAAACTTGATGAATTTCGGCAACTTTTCGATATTGTATCGTATTGCTTAGGCGATCGCTCATAATGTCCAATCTTCAATTATTAGCTTCGGTACTTTTTCAAAGTCTCTGCGATTTCTTGTTAAAAGGATACCGTCATAGGCGATCGCAATTGAAGCAATCCGTAGATCTTGCGTTCCAACACGAATACGTTGCATCTTTAAGGATTGATAAACTTCACGCGCCTTGGCATCGTATTGCAAAACATCAAATTCTGACAACATTAAAATCGTATCTGTAAGAAGTTGATACGCAGTAGATTTATTCTCTCCATCTTTTATTTCTGAAATTTGAGCTAGACGACCTCTTAACTGCTCTTCAACATTTATAACAGTTGTCGTTAATTTTAATTTGGTTTCTTGAAGTCTCGCAATTAAAGATGGATTAGCACGTCCATACAAACTGAGATGATCTGTATCAAAAATATGAATTTGCATCAGTCATCTACTTCTAAATTTGCTTCTTGACGGATAAGCTTCAGCTTTTCCATGAAGTCATCAAAACTGGAATCATCAGCAAATATTCCCGCATACTTCATCGCAGGTAGGGAAAGATAAGGTTCACTTTTTGAGCCTACTTCTACACTTACAAATTTACCCTTAGCCAGTTGAGCCTCCAGTGCAGATTTAGCTCTAGAAATAGCTTCTTCCTCTGTTCTGCCCTCAGTTGTTAAATTTGACATCCCAACAACTGAAGCTAAAAAGCTCTGTTGAGACTGGCTTTGCACAAAGATTTGATATTGCATAACATCACGTTTTTTGACAACTTAAATCACATTCTAACCAATCGATAAGGTGGGCAATGCCCACCCTAATATTTAGATAGCGACAATACACTCAATTTCGACCAGTGCATCAAGGGGAAGTCGAGCGACTTGGACAGTAGAACGAGCAGGAAACGGAGCAAGAAAATGTTTACCGTAGATGGCATTTACTTTCGGGAAATCTGCCATATCCGCTAGAAATACGGTGGTTTTAACCACATTGGTTAAGTCAGCACCTACCTCGGCAACAACAGCTTGAATATTTTTGATTACTTGTTCAGCTTGCTCTTCCACTGTTGTCGCCACAATTTTGCCGATCGCAGGATCGATCGCAATTTGTCCCGCCATGAAAACTAACTTACTGGTAGCAGGAACAGCGATCGCTTGGTTGTAGGGACCAACGGGTTCAGGAGCTTTATCGGTACGGATTACTTCTTTCTGACTCATGTTTGATACTTTTTGGCTTAGCGCGATTAATTAATTTAATGCTTAAGTATAAATCTTTTGGCGGTTTTAGCGTGGTATGGACAAGGTGAAAAACTGGCTGAAAAACTATTTATCGAAGGCGGCGCGGCAATACTTTCATCCGTAATTCTTGTAGCTCTTGGGTCGTCAGTTCGCGCCATTGCCCAACATTCAGATTGTCTAAGCTCAAATGGGCGATCGCTACCCGTACCAAACGTAAAGTTGGAAATCCTACGGCGGCGGTCATTTTCCTGACTTGTCGATTTTTCCCTTCTGTTAACTTTAGTTCTAGCCATGCTGTAGGAATATTAGCGCGAACCCGAATTGGCGGATCTCGCGGTGGTAAGTCTGGTTCAGCATCTAATAACTTCACAAGTGCGGATTTTGTTTTATAGCCTTGAATCATCACTCCATCGCGTAGTTGTTGCAAAGCCGTTTCTGTGGGAACTCTCTCCACTTGTACCCAATAAGTGCGTGAATGTTCAAATTGAGGATCGATCAGGTGATGCTTTAATTGTCCATCATTAGTCAGCAGCAATAATCCTTCACTATCAAAATCCAATCTCCCGACGGAATAAACATCAGGAATCTCAATATATTCTTTTAACGTCGGACGAGGGGAGGCGCTGTCATCAGTAAACTGACAAAGAACGTTGTATGGCTTGTAAAAGAGAATATATTGGCGATCGCTCATTAGTTTCTAAAAAGTTTCTGGGAAATAGACAAGCTCGCATCACAAGCCTGTCTATTTTAAACTAACGCTGAGGCGTTCCAAATACCTGAACCCAATAGTGTTGATAACTTGAATTGGGGGCTTTCGCATATCCAAACCCAATTTCTTTAAAATTAGGACTGAGAATATTGGCTCGATGTCCAGGACTATTCATCCATTGATTTATTGTGCCTTCAGGCGTTGGTGAACCCGCAGCAATATTTTCGCCAATGAATGAGTATGTATAACCATTAGCCTTAGCGCGATCCCAAGGAGTAGATCCATTTAGCCCCGTATGGCTAAAGTAACCATTTGTTACCATATCTGTCGCATGAGCCTGAGCAGATTTTGTCAATGGCGAAGATAATGTTAGCGATGCTAAACCTTGTTTGTTTCGTTCTAGATTGGTCAATCTCAAAAGCTCAGATTCAAAACTGACAGTACCTGAACTTTGATTTCTCCTCCTCCTATTCTTATTTTCTCCTTTAGTCTGTAACCCTTGAACTTGGGGTTGAATTTGCGATTGAACTTGCAGTTTTGTATTTGTAATTTTGGGACATAATTCCCTAGCGATCGCAGGGCTTGCGAATAACTCACCCAAGGACAATAGCGCACAACCAATCAAAAAAATTGCTTTCATAAAAATACCTCTAGATTTGAATGAGTTTAGGAAATACAGGTTAGAAAATATATTTATATTGACTAAGCGATCGCTTCAGAGTTCCAATTGTTCTAATGCTATGCTAAATAATGAGACTACGCATAGCTGTTACGTCCAAAATGTACCGATATGTATCAAACCACTCCTCCCCGTTTTCTTGATCGCTCCTTGCCTAGTATGCCCACTATGTATGATTTACCTAGTGAAGATATTGATGATGAGGAATCAGATTTAAGCATTCATCCGCGCCCAGTGTGGGAAACCATGCCCACAATGTACGATCTACCTAGCGAAGACCCAGAGGAGCCTGGTTTGCCTGACGAATTTCACGACTTTCAACCCCAATTATTGCGAGAAACCTGTAAATCTCCTAGCTATTCTCGCGATGAAATGTTTATTGGTACTGACCTAAACTTGTATTACGATGGTCGGCATACTCTCTGGCACAAGCGTCCTGATTGGTTTCTTGTGTTGGGGGTAACTCCTGCTCAACAACAGCAGGAAATGCGGTGGAGCTATGTGGTTTGGCAAGAGGTGATAGCACCTTTTTTGGTAGTAGAACTTCTATCACAAGGTACAGAAGCTGAAGATTTAGGACAAACATTAAGGGCTGCAAACAAACCTCCAACTAAATGGCAAGCCTATGAACAGTATTTGCGTATCCCTTATTACGTTGTATTCGATCGCCGTGACAACCTATTGCGGGTTTTCCAATTAACTGGTACTAAATATCAAGCGGTGGAGCTTGCCGAGCCAAAATTTTGGTTTCCAGAATTAAAGTTGGGTTTGGGCGTTTGGCAAGGCGAATATCAAGGCACAGAGGGTTTGTGGTTGCGTTGGTATGATGCTGACGGTAATTGGGCAGCTACTTTTGAAGAACGTTCAGAGCAGGAAAGTCAACGCGCCGAGCAAGAACGCTTACGCGCAGAGCAAGAAAGTCAGCGTGCTGAGCAGGAAAGTCAACGTGCTGACAAGGAACGCCTACGCGCTGAAAGATTAGCTGAAAAATTGCGATCGCTTGGGGTGAATTTAGATGATGATATTTGAGATGGAATTGAGATGACACTAAACAATAATGATTTGGGTAGACAAAGCTAGAATTTTTGCAGTTTTTGCAGTTATTGTGCTTCATGTTTCGGCGATCGTTGTAGTTGGAATCAAAGATTTCAATGATCCTCAGTGGTGGTTTGGCAATATTTACGATTCAATGGTGCGTTGGTGTGTACCCGTATTCGTCATGATTAGTGGTGCATTATTATTATCAGAAACGAAGAATGAATCAATATTTATCTTTTACAAAAAACGCATACTAAGATTATTAACTCCAATATTATTTTGGTCATTATTTTTTACGATTTGGACGTATATACAAGGATTCATCCAAAAAAATCCACCTTCAATATTATTTCTTGTTCAAAATCTATTATTAGGTAAGCCCTATTATCATGTCTGGTTTTTATATATGATTACGGGGCTTTATTTAGTAACACCCTTTCTAAGGGTATTTGTCAGACAAGCGACGACTAATGATATTATTTCCTTAGCGATCTCTTTATTTTGGATAGCGAGTATTAATGCTTTATATAGAGGGTTAATTGCTAATGATAATCCCTTATTTATTAATTGGTTTTTAATGTATTTGCCATATTTTATAACTGGACATTTAATAACGAAAATTAATTTAAACATTAGCACCAAAGTTATTGGATTATTCTTTTTTGGTTGTGTTATAGCTACGGCGTTAGGTTGTTTTTTTGTTGGTAATTTTACAGGCTTAGCCAAAGGGCTATATTTTTATGACTCCCTAAGTATTACCGTTATTCCTATGTCACTTAGTGTCATTCTTCTATTTCAGAAAATGAATAATCCAATTGTTAATAGACATTTGACTAAGGAGATCGCAAATTTAAGTTTGGGAATATATCTTATTCATCCTATCGTGATTGAGTTATTAAATTATTGTGGTATTTCAGTATTAAAATTTAATTCTTTAATTTCAATTCCTTCGGTAAGCTGTTTGGTTTTTTTGATTTCAGCAATGATTACTTGGTTTATCAGTAGAAATTCTTATCTAAAGAGAACTATCTAAATTCCTGAGTTTAAAAATATAGCCTATAATTGCAAGCGAAATAGTTAAGTAAATGGGCATAATTAATTGTTGGATAGTGGAACAGACTTCTAGCCTGTTGACGGGTAAGATGCCCGTTCCACATTTTATATTTAATTGCGACCAGCTACTTACAAGCGATTAAATTAATGGATTTTTAATATGGAACTGGATGATCTTTTGGCTTTACTCCATCCCACGATCGCCATTGCAGTCGTATTTCCATTAATTGGAATAGTGGTAAACCGTGCTTGGCTAGTGCGCGAGCGTCGTCTACAGATTGCTGAAGGACAAAAAAGTAAAGTTGCCCCATTTGTCGGTGCAGAACATGTGGCGATCGGTAATTGGTTGAGTATTGCCGTAGTCAGTGTGGCGCTCTTGGGAATGGGTCAGCCAATGTTCGCCAAAATGATCAAAAAAGATACTTTTGCCCAAGAGCCATTTCGAGTTTTATTAGTAGTCGCCGTTTATTTATTGACCATCGCCGCGTTGACCTTTTTGTTCAAAGCTAATGACAAACTATGGCGTGGTATTTTTGCGGCTTTTACAGGGCTGGGCTTGATTATTTTAGGTTTGCAGCCAGAAATATATCGGCGCGACAGTGAGTGGTTTGTTTCCCATTACTACTACGGTATCGCCGCCGCGCTGTTAATGCTTTTTTCGTTAGCGATCGTTCAAGACATTTACAGAGATAAAACCAATCGTTGGCGGACTATTCATATAGTGCTTAATTGTTTTGCCCTATTGCTATTTTTTGGGCAGGGCTTTACAGGTTCACGAGATCTACTCGAAATTGCTTTAACTTGGCAGAAGCCGCATCTTAAACAATGTGATTTCAAAACCAAGACCTGTCCACCGCCACAAATTAAAGCTAATTGATGAATATGCCGAATATACAAAAATTTTTAAATCGAGTTCCAAGCTGGATGTATCTGGCGATCGCTGTTTTGATTTTTGCCGCGTCAAATTCAGTTATACGCATAGTTACTGACATCGGACAGCAGAATTTGATTGATGGTCGCAATCCCATCTCTCTTTGCAATGTTCTATTTGTGGGCAATGTGTTCGCGGTCGCTGTAATGCTGCCAATTTTTTATCGAGATTGGACTCCCCAAGTTCTCAAGAGATTGACTCGTAAAGATTGGATTAGTTTAACGATCACTAGCATTTTGACAGGAGCGATCGCCCCAGCCCTGACATTTACCGCGATTGGCAATACGAATATCGCAAATATTGTTTTGATTGGTCGCATTGAACCGATATTAACCCTCGTATTGAGTGTTTGGTTGTTGGGATTGCGCGTTGATCGCTGGACAATTGCAGGTTCTTTAGCGTCCTTTGCTGGCGTAGTCGTAGCCATTGTGCTAGGTGGGGCTGGACCGATGATGACAATGGCAGGATTCCAGATCGGCACTGGAGAGATTCTAGTTGCGATCGCCTCTGTTATCAGTTCTGTGTCACTCATTAATGGCAAAAAGCAATTGCAATCAATTCCCTTGGGCGTTTTTACGATTTATCGTGATTTGGTCGGAACTGTAGTCTTTTTTGTTTTGGCTAACATTCTTTATGGAGCCGAACATTTTGCCGATCTGTTGTCTCCCTTGCTCTGGCGATGGATGGTACTGTATGCACTAGTCTTTGTGGTTATTGGTAGACTTTGCTGGCTCTCAGGTTTAAAAAGAGCATCGCCAACGGAACTCAATTTGGCAAGTTTAATAAATCCAATCCTGACGATTTTTATGGCTTATTTAATTTTAAGACAAGTGCCAACCACGGCTCAATATTGGGGATTAAGTTTATTGATAATTGGTGCGATTCTCAGCTTTATTGGCAATTTGTACCAAGAGAAACTTAATCGCGAGAAACTTAACTACTCAATTTCGGAACCAACTCCTATGGAAAAAATGGATACTCCAGTCGGATTTAAAGGACTTTAATAAAAAAGAGTCACTTTGTGACTTTTTTTATTTGTGATTTTAGATAACATAAGGAAAAACAGATCATGCGGGTAAGTTATGCACAGCAAACGTAAGCTAAATCCTTCTCTAATTAAGCTAGAACAAAAGGAAGGTGTGCTTCAGGTGGTTGGGGGCAATGCTTGGTATTCCTATATCCGCGATCCTTATCACCTGATGTTGACGATTCCTTGGATCGGATTTGCCGCGATTGTGGCGATCGTTAATATCCTCCTCAACACCATTTTTGCGCTTCTCTACTTACTCGAAGCCAATGCGATCGGTGGAATGGAGCATATAGGATTTTTAGAATCTTTTTTCTTTAGCGTTCAGACCCTCGCTTCTATTGGCTATGGTGTGATGCATCCAGATACGCTCTACGCAAATCTGCTGGTTACACTAGAATCGATCGCCAGTTTAATGTTTTTTGCTGTAATTACGGGAATCGCCTTTACCCGATTTGCCAAATCTTCTTCGCGGGTGATGTTTAGCCGTGTCGCCACGATTCATAATTACAATGGCATTCCTACACTCATGTTTCGCACAGCAAATGAGCGGCGGAATAATATTCTTGAAGCCAAATTAACGGTTTATCTGATGATCGATGAAATCACTATCGAAGGACAAATGATGCGGCGGTTACATGAATTGAAGTTAGTGCGCGATCAATCTCCTGTCTTTTTATTGTCATGGACGGTGATGCATACAATCGATGAAAATAGCCCCCTGTATGGTTTGACGACTGAAAGTATGGAACGATTACATGGTCAAATTCTCGTATCTCTCACAGGTGTTGATGAAACGGTTGAGGGAACAATCCATGCGCGACATATTTATGCAGCCCGCTATTTGATGTTCGATCGCCGCTTTGTTGATGTTATTTATATGGGAAATGATGGACATCGCTATCTTGATTACAGGCATTTTCACGAGACAACAGCAGATCACTCTCATCCTTCTACTTCGTAGACCAATCAGCTTGTTGGTTGTTTATATTTTTGGTAGTCTGATATTGCTCGCGTGATATCTTGGATATTGAAGGGTTTACTGATGTAATCATTCATGCCTGACTCATGACAAGCTGCCCTATCCTCTGGCAAAGCATCCGCAGTTAGCGCCACAATCCAAGGCTTAGTTTTAGAAACTGAATTTTTGCGAATGATTTTAGTGGCGGTTCGACCATCCATGATCGGCATTTGGACATCCATAAATACCATATCATAGGCGTTTTCAGAGTTCAGATTTGCAAACAGGCGATCCACTGCTTCAAGTCCATTGTCAGCCACTTCAGCTTTGCATCCCAATTTTTTGAGCATTAACAAAGCGACTTTTTGATTAAAAGCATTATCTTCAACTAGTAAAATTTTGAGCGGAGTCGGTTCTTTATTTGTCTCAAGCTGAGAAAAAGCATCAACCTGTCGCTTGATTAGCTCTTGCTTACCCAATGGCAAAGCGATCACAAAATGGAAAGTTGAACCCTGGAATGAACCTTTGCTAATCCAGTCCAATGGAGGATTACCACCTACCGCACCACGACTTTCTACCCAAATTGTTCCTTGCATTAATTCCACAAGTCGCTTGCAAATTGCTAATCCTAATCCAGTACCACCAAATTGGCGATTGATTGAGGCATCAGCTTGGGTAAATGGACGAAATAATTTGTGAATCTGGTCATTGTCGATGCCGATACCTGTGTCAGCGATCGCAAATTTAAATTCATAGGTCGGTTGATCGGGATTATCCGTAATCCATTTACCGCTAATCGTCATTTCAATACTTCCTGTCTGAGTAAATTTAATTGCATTCCCCATCAAATTAATCAGTATTTGCCGCAATCGCGAACTATCACCAATGACAATCTTCGGTAAATCATAATTGATCGGGCATTGAAGGTTAATGTTCTTATCATAGGCTTGTTTATTTAAGAGATTACAAACCGAATTTATGGTTTCGATGATGTCAAATTCTTTCTGTTCTAGTTCTAATTTCCCTGACTCGATTTTAGAAAAATCAAGAATATCATTGATGATGGATAAGAGGGCATCACCACTATCGAGAATAGTCTGGACAAAGCTTTGCTGCTCATCATTCAGATGGGTAGTTGCTAGCAATTGTGCCATGCCAAGTACTCCATTCATTGGTGTGCGAATCTCGTGACTCATGTTAGCGAGAAACTCACTCTTGGCTTTATTTGCGGCTTGGGCTAACTCTATGGAATATTCTAATTTAACTGCCGTTTGTCTATGCTCAGCTAGTTCTATCTGTAGCTGCTCATAGAGATTTATGCGTTGGATCTCATCAAGTTTGCGCTGGGTAATATCGCGACAAATGCTAAATATAATGTTCGTGTCATAATATTTAGCAGAACTCGCTGTGACTTCGAGATTGCGAATCGATCCATCTTTCATTCGATGAAGAGTTTCAAACTTAACTCTTTTTCCCGCTTTAAATTCTTGAATCCCTCTCTCCAACTCTTCTTTTGTCCATCTCACATCCAGATCGTAAATGCTAAGCTTTGTTATTTCCTCCACACTATAACCGAGCATTGTGGCAAAGCTCTCATTTGACTCAATGACATTGCCTTCGCTATCCATAATCATGATTCCATCAAAGGAATTGTTGAAAAAAGTTTTATTCTGAACTACTTCTTTCTCTAAATCAGCAACAAGTTGACTTTGAGTAATAGCGATCGCCAGTTGCTCGGCGAGTTGTTGCATTAACTCAATTTCAGGCTCAGCCCATTGGCGAGGGCGATCGCATTGCTGCACAATCAATAATCCCCACAGATTATCGTTATGAATGATCGGAATAATAATACTTGCCTTGACATCAAATTGACGCAAAAAATCAGCGTAGCAAGGACTTAGATCATCCGTATCAATGTTCTCAATTTTACTAAATTTGCCTTTAGCATACTGATCCGCCTGTTGCAGCCGAAAACAGGGATCAGCTAAATGTTGAGCGATTATGGCGGTAAACTGCTCAGTGACAGATTCTTTGGCAATAATTCCTGTCCCATCAGGTTGAAATTGGAAGACTAATGTGCGATCAACTTCAAAAATCTTTTGCAATTCCGTAACCGTTGTTTGCAAAATCTCGTCTATTTGTAACGATTGTCGAATTTTTAGCGTAACTTCAGCAAGTAGCTGCGATCGCTGATATTGCTTTTTTAGGTTTTCTTCGGCAATTTTGCGATCGCTCACATCGCGCACAATTACCACAGCCGCATCCTCTTGCAAAGGGATTATGCGTACTTCTTCATATTTTAAGCAATTATTTATTTCAATCGTTTGTTCAAAGATCTGTACTTCACCAGTAGATAATGCTCGCTGAATTCCTTGGATTTTTCCTAAGGCAATTTTTTCTGGCAATAATTCGAGAATATTCTTGCCAACAAAATCATTGCGATCACTAATCAGATCGAAACCAGCATTATTGGGAAGCTGTTCGAGATAAGTGCCATCAACACTAATCAAACTGATAATATCGGGAAAATAGCTTAAGATAGAACGTAGCTTCTCTTCGCCGAGAGTAGTTTCATTTTCATGCATGGCTGAATCGAGCATGGCTGAATCAATGGGTAAATAAAATCATCTCAATCAATCAGGCTTAACTGTATAGTTATCAAGAATTTCACGTCCACGACGAGTAATCGTTTCTGAGCCTTCTAGCATTAACAAATATTGTCCACGATCTAAGCAGCTACGGCACGAGATCGACAGACTACTTTTAAAAAACCAGCCATACAAAGTCCCGATCGCCGCGCCAATCACAATACCAATAAGTCCCGATGTTGAGGCGATCGCAAATAAAGTTTGATACCAATCGAGATTTGGTAATTGCAATCTAAAAATTAAATGCAAAAGCCCACCCACCAACGCAGCGATCGCGCCTAACCACAACATTCCCCGTTTGGCATAGCGCCAAGTCATCCGCGTAGGATTAAATAAGCCCACACTATCAGGGCTGTTATAACCTTTGCCAACCAGTGCGAGATTCTCAGGTGAGATACCATGACATTGAAGCAGCCGATATGCCTCAAAAGCAGAGGACTCGTCAGGTAAGACCGCAATCATCAGCCGAGAATGTTTTGAGCGTGTATAAGTCACAAGTTCGCGCCTGCTATCAACAGAAAGCTTAAATTAGAATCTAGAATATACCTACTCTAGATTCTACGAAATTTCAGCCCGTTAATAGTGGTTTATTTTGCTCTTAAGGCTTTTCGATAATCCGAATATTTACATACTGCTCATTCTTCATTTTTTCTTTCACTCTTTTTTCGATTTCAGCCTCTTTCTTCTTTTCAGAATCATTTAGCGCTTGGGAAGCCCACATGCAAAAGGGGATAAGTATGAACCCAACAATTTCCATCTAAATTTTTTAAGTAAATTTATGGAGATGAATAATACATTGGTAATTTTGTGTAAGTCAAGTAATTAAGCAAAAAAAGATCCCAAAATTTAACATTAAGATTTAATGAAGCAAGCTGGCATTTATTTAAATTTCATGATGATTGTGCAGCGTAGAGTTTTGCTTAACCATCTTCAGGTTTAATCACAAAGCCAGATATATATAAATACATACTTGTCAACATGGTCAGCTTGCATCAGATCGAATTTTGATACTTTCATTACATTTTGTTTTGAAGTTAAGCATTTTGTATGTTATGTTGTTACATGGTGCGAGAGTGCCGCATTAATTTGATTGATCGCAGGTAGCGTGTAAGCAATAGCTCCAATCTAAGCTAGTAAGTAGCGGACAAGTTTTTTAAACAAGTTTATTTGTATCGGCTGCTCTAGTCACCTGCTGAAAATTTTATAGCGTAGAGGTTTTCTATTATCATGTCTATCCGCCTTTATGTTGGCAACTTGCCAGCAGAATTAGATCGCCAAGCTCTAGAAAAAATTTTCAATGAATCAGGTGATTCAGTATCCTTGAAGGTTATAACCGATCGCAAGACAGGTAAATGTCGCGGTTTTGGGTTTGTAACCGTAGGCTCTGATGAAGTTGCCGATACAGTCATTGAAAAATTTAATGGTTACGATTTCAACGGTGCAGTTTTAAAGCTTGAAAAAGCACTGCCACGGACTAAGGGCAAAGCTGAGGATGGCTCAGACTTGGAAGATGGTGCTGAAGAGTCAGGTGATTCCGATGTTGAGTCTCCTGCTATTAGCGCGATCGCTGCACCTGTTAAAGCAGCCGCTAAGAAGAAAAAACGTAGTAGCAACAACAAGAAAACTACGGGATCTTCCTCATCCAGTAGCACTTCCACAGAAGCGCATCAACCCGATCCCCGTTGGGCTTCAGACCTTGAGCGTTTGAGACAACAGCTTCTAGAAGCACAGGGTGCTGTCAAGTAAACTGATTATGTTTTCTATAAAAAGCAGGGGTAATTCATGAATTACCCCTGCTTTTTTATGGAAATATTTAAATATAGCGCTCTGCGCTGTACTGTTCTATTTTTTGGTTGGTGAATCGGTGATTGGTTGCTTGGGGTAATAGGGGCTTTCGTCGGACAATGGCGGACGCAGCCAAAATCTAAGGGTGTAAAAAACAAGTTCTTTAAGTTCTGTCCATGCTTGCTCAGATTTCGCAAAAGATTGGGCATTAAACAAAAAATATCTGTGTTTAATCATAAATTGCTTACCAATTGGCCAAGGACATTGTTTGCCAAGGTCACTATGACTATCAGATGGAAAGCTAGCCGTTTTTAGGGAAGCATTGAGATCTTGGTTTCTAAAAGATAAAAAAGTACGAGTTGCTTCGATCGGAGAAGTAATCAACAAAATCCTTCTACCGTTACGGGGATCTTCGCGAATAATCTTATTTTTTTCTAAAGATTTGATTAGTTTGTTAATTTCATCGCCACTACTCCGCACACTCATGCCTGATGGCTCAATGATTATAAATGGGCGAATAACGTCTTTGTTCGGGAGGCTTGTCAAAGCTTCGCACATCTGATCGGCTTCGGTGATATCAATTTTATCCAGCGATCCCGTGGCGATCGCCCGATTAGTAAAGTAACTCTCAAAGCGGGGGTCATACGCTAGTCCAATATTATTTATGCCTCCACGACTGGCTATTTCATCTCTGACATTTTCTTTAGTGCGATTTTTTGATGTTGACTCTGGTGGTGACTCTGGTGCGGTGAGACAGGGATAGCCTTTGGTAGCCCGATAAGTTGTATGTCTACCACCACTTAAGAGAATATAAGGTTTTTGCTGGGTGTCGGCGGCATTCCATAATTTGAGAGCTTCTTGGAGGCGCGGCTCGTATGGCGGATTGTCGGCAAGTACGACGATCAAATCATAAACTCCGCGTTGAAAATCCTGTAGTTCTTGCCCTGATAGGTTCATTACGGGACGACGATAAGATTGCTCGATCGCATTAGCGCCTTGTTGTTCTAAATAACAGGTGAATAATTCTGATGTGGCATTATTGGTGGCGATCGCAAATAGGATTAAAGCAATTAATATTTCCCTGCTGACAATCTCAATTTTTTCAGCAGCGCCTTTGTTATCGACCTTATCACCGCTTTTGATTTTGATATCTTTGAGTCTTAACCAAAAGTTAAAAAACAAGAGCATCAGCAAAATTCCCACTAGCGTAAATGGAAAAGAGAGAAATTCCACAACAATCTTGGGAACTGGATCTTCTACAAATCTGAAGCTAGCGAAAATAATTACAACCAGCGCTGTAAATATTACCAATCCAAATAGGCGAAACCAATCCTTGGGAATCGCCTTAAATAAAATAATAAAAATTGGGATTGCAATAATCCAAATCAGAATATTGGTTAATAGATCGAACAAGATCCCTCCAAAATTCTCTAGTCCTCGTGCTTGGCAATACAGCCAGTGCAATACAGTCAGTGCAATATGCTAGTGAATAGAGGCACATCTGTAAAGGGTTTTAATCAGGTTTTATCAGGTTTCACCTGATTTTTTCTAATTTTTTCTGACAAATGTGACATTACTCTGCGCTATAGCAATCCGAAATGAGTTGTGAACGCGACACCCGCAGGTTGAGACTCTCACAACTTATGCATATTCGCTTTAAAATGAAAGATACTTGCGCTCTTTATTTGTTGATGAAACTATATGCCTGCTAAGCAAGAGCTACGTTTACCCAGTTGGTTGCGCCCACAGATTGGCAAAGCCAGTGACATTTCTGAAGTTCAGCAAATTATTAAGCAGAGGGGGATTCATACCATTTGTGAGGAAGGGCGCTGTCCAAATCGAGCCGAGTGTTATGCTCAAAAAACGGCGACTTTTTTATTGATGGGACCAACTTGTACTAGAGCCTGTGGTTTTTGTCAGGTGGATAAAGGTCACAAACCAATGGCTCTTGATCCTGATGAGGCAAAAAAAGTTGCCGAAGCCGTAAACTTATTGGGACTAGATTATGTGGTGCTGACTTCAGTAGCGCGGGATGATTTGGCAGATCAGGGGGCTAGCTGTTTTGTGGAGGCGATGCAAGCGATTAGAAATTCCCGTCCCCATGCCAAGATCGAAGTACTAACTCCCGACTTTCGGGGCGATCGCCTTTGCATTGAAACGGTGGCGGCGGCTACGCCTATTTGCTATAACCACAATGTTGAGACGGTGCGGCGCTTGCAGGGTAAGGTGCGACGGGGAGCTAAATATGAGCGATCGCTATCAGTTTTACAAATAGTCAAGGAAATTAATCCAAATATCATTACTAAGTCTGGATTAATGGTGGGGCATGGTGAAACCGTGGCGGAGTTAACCGAAACAATGCAAGATTTATATGATATTGGTTGCAGTTCCCTAACAATCGGGCAGTATTTGCGTCCATCGCTAGAGCATTTGCCTGTGCAGAAATATTGGCTCCCTGAAGAGTTTGATGAGTTAGGGGCGATCGCTAAAAATATTGGTTTTACCCATGTGCGATCGGGGGCTTTAGTACGAAGTTCCTATCATGCCAGTGATATGAGTGAAATTTAGGTGACATATGCATAATTAATGTTAGATTGTGGAACAGGCTTCTAGCCTGTTGACGGGCAAGATGCCCGTTCCACATACATTTTATATTTAATTACAACTAGCTTCTTAATAAACGACCAAGATAAAGGATCAACAAGATAACTATTGAATTTATGCAAACACAGGCTGATCTCAAGGATGCATTAGATTCTCTCGCTAGCCCAACTAAAGCGATCGCCCTTGCAAGGTTTTTTAAAACAGGTAAAGGTGAATATGGAGAAGGCGATCGCTTTTTGGGAATCACTGTACCAGAACAGCGAAAACTGGCGAAAGTGTTTGTAAGTCTCAGTTTTGAAGATTTAGAACAATTGCTGCAAACAGATATCCATGAATATCGACTCACAGCATTGTTAATTCTCACCTATCAATTTCCTAAAGCTGATCCTGTCAAGCGCGAAGAAATCGTTGCTTTCTATCTCAATCATACTAAATGGATAAATAACTGGGATTTAGTTGATGTCACCTGTCGTCAGATTTTGGGTGTGCATTTACTGCATCGAGATCGGAGCATTCTCTATGAACTAGCCCGATCGCAAAGTCTTTGGGAACAAAGAATCGCGATCGTTTCTACTTTAGAATTTATCAAACATGAACAGTTTGAAGACACGCTCAAGATAGCGATCGCGCTTTTGGAACATCGTCATGATCTCATTCATAAGGCTGTGGGCTGGATGTTGCGCGAAGTTGGCAAACAAGATCGTCAAGTTTTAGTTGAGTTTTTGGATATTTATCATCAACAAATGCCGCGTACAATGCTGCGTTATGCGATCGAGCATTTTGAAGAACGAACTCGAAAAGGATATTTACGAAAAGCTCCATAAACAAGCGGATAGGAATGTAAGGGCAATTCATGAATTGCCCTTACATTTTCAGATTTAGGTGATCGTGTAGATACAAGGGGTTGAGCATTTGCGCCACTATTTTTATACTCCCCACAATCATCTTGAAATGACCTTTGTGCTTTCATCGATAACTTGTCCCTGCGTTGCGAGGTTTGGGCAAAGCATTGCCAAATCAAAATTATCTGAAAATTTATAGATTTCCGTGGCAATGCTTTGCCCCTACAGAAGGATCGTCTGATGCGCGAATAATTCATGACACTAACGTTATTCTCCTAAGTCATCCTGAATTTTTGCTAGGAGTTCTTCGCAGTCTTTGACTAAAGGAATGCCAAGTTCTTGGGAGAGGGTGAGGGCGTTTTGGCAATGGGTGAGGGCGAGTTGGGGTTGATTGGTTTGATGGGCGATCGCTGCAAGAGATTTGAAACTATGGGCGATTAAATCTTTAAAGTTAATCTCTTGGGAAATAACTAAGGACTCTTGAATTTTGGTTTCTGCTTCGCTGTAGTTTTTCAATTTGCTCAACGCCTCCCCTATATTATGTAAAGAAATTGCTACCCCTTGCCGATTACCGATTTCTTCACTAATGTCGTGAAATTGCTGGTGATAGGCGATAGCTTTTTCATACTGCCCCAAGGATTCATAACAAGCGCCTAAATTCCCTAAAGAAATTGCCACACCTTTCCGATAACCGATTTCTTCACTGATGTCGTGATATTGCTGGTAGAGGGAGATCGCTTTTTCATGCTGCCCCAAAGAATCATAAGAATTGCCTAAACCACATAGAGAAATTGCCACCCCTTGCCGATTGCCAATTTCTTTTCCGATTTCGAGAGATTGCTGGAGATAGACGATCGCTTTTTCATACTGCCCCAAGAAATAATAGCAATTGCCTAAATTGCCTAGGGAAAATGCCACCCCTTGCTGATCTCCGATTTCTTCACTGATGTCGTGATTTTGCTGGTTATAGGCGATCGCTTTTTCATACTGCCCCAAGGATTCATAAGAATTGCCCAGACGGTTTAACGAGCAGCGATGACAATCTTGTTCTCGTTGACTCCCCGCGATCACCTGCTCGTATAACTGCGCGTTCTGACGATAAAACCCTTGAAAATCCAGAAAGTAATAAACCGATTTATTTTTCCCTTCTCCCCCTCGCTCCTGATTCAAAATGTCAAAGGCTAACTGCCATTCTCCCAATTCCCCTGCATGGTAAAACCCCTCTAAATACGCCGTCAAATCCTCCAACGATTCCCACGGTGGCGCGGGTAAATGTGCCAAAAAATAATCCAACGCAGCCTGATGCGCCGATCGCAACAACTCAGAATCCGCTTGCTGTTGCACCACCA
>JBAXTW010000190.1:0-6889 GCA_037129985.1 Pseudanabaena sp. ELA645
GACAATGGAAATATTGCTGAAGATATCAGACTCGATTAAGTTTCTTTCAAATAGATAATTGATATGAATGAAAAAGAGAATGTACAGTATCATGTTAAACATTCAAGCCAAATAAATTACCTGCTAATTGTCCGACAACTAAATGAATAGTGATCTAAACGACTAAAAAATTAACGAAAAATGTGCATTTGGCTCTACTTTATAAACAACTTAACAAAACGTCATCTGCAACATGGAAAGACTCAAACTAACACTTTCAAACGCTGATTATCAGCAATGCCTAAAGCTTTGTCGCATGGGGACTAGCCACATCTCTATGCTCAATCGCGCTCAAGTGTTACTAGCTATGCACAATGGAGCCGATATCCCAGCAATAATCAAGGTTCTAGGGATCGAAAGGACAGGATTATGGCGATTGAGATCGCAATATCTTCGATGTGGTTTAAATGACGCTTTAGCAGATCATCGCCGTAAGCGTGATGTTGCAAATACAGCCTAAATCAGCACTGTAACCAGCTTCGGTGATTGACCAAAACAGGGCTATGGTGCAAGATGCAGTCAAGCAAAGAAGCCAAATTTCTCCCAAATCAAAAAAATGAAAACATCCTCAACCGATGGGATGAGAGTTACCTATACTCCTCATCGCAATGGTTCTAAATTCTTCAACAGAATCCAAGACCCGCAAATTGCTACATTAACCGCCACAGTAGTCGGAATTGTCATTGCATTCTCCTGCTCTAGAAGCATGTATCTGACTGCATTACTTGCCTTGATTGGCTTACTGTTGGCTTTTCCAAAAACATTACTGATGCTGTATGGCAAAGTTGAGCAACATCTGCGAAATCACAAGTACAGTCCAGTTTTACTGCTAGGCACAGGAATTGGCTTCCTGATCGGATTACTGTTGATTTTTACAATTGAGCCAGCCCAAGCCCAGTTTTTCAACAAAACCCAGACATGGCTAGGTGGTGCAATTCCTGGCATAAATGCATCTTTAGTTGCTCTAATCTTTAACGTGCTGCGAGCATTGTTTGTGATTTATCTAGGAATTGGACTAGTGAAAGTGATTCAATCGGCTCGAAATGACGATGACTGGCAGCAATTAGCGCGTACTCCTTTGATTCTAGTGGTGACAGTGACTATGGGAGACATCCTAGCCGCAGTTATTACTGGGGTTTAGAAACCATGTCGGATGAATATAAATTCCGTAAGGTCAATGCAATTCTGGGCGCAAGCCCAAAGATTGGACCGTTTCCCACGGAACTGATTATTCCTTGGGCAATCATCAGCTTCACGTTGTTTATGATTTGCTACGTGTTTCTGAATATGTCATGGCTATGGGTATCAATAATCGTGGCATGGGGAGATACGACATGGTGGATTTTAACGGGTTCTAAACCCTATCGGTTTCTATCAAAATTTATCCCTGTACCGAGATGGACAAGAGGTGCGTATCGGTACAAAGACACGAGCAAACAGGAGCCAAAAAGATATGTCCGTCGCTAATCCAAAAGTTAATCGTAAAGGCTATAAGCACTTTGAAAAAGAGCTTGCCGTCGAATGCATCCTCAAGTTTGAGCTACGAGATCGGACGGTGAGTTGTTTTGTCCTCAAACAAGGTAACTCATCACTAGAATCATTGCAGTTCGTATTTGGTTGGGAATCTAAAGGAATTCATACCACCCTATCTGCGGAACAAGAAACATCAATGTTTGACGAGATCCAATCAGGTTTGAAAGATATTCCTGATGGTGAAAAGCTGACCGTGCATTTTGGTTCGGTTAGCTCAGATCGCGATCGCCAAAATCAACTCCAAGAACTCTACGAACAAGCTGATACGCCGCAGTTAAAGTTTCTGGTGATGGGTGAGAAGCAAAGAGTACAGGAATTATCCAAAGCAGGTTTGAGAAAACCTAAATTCCTACGCCTCTATGCAACCTACACGATTCGCGGCTCCACTGCTGAGGGCAATGATGCCCTAGAGAAAGTGCTGGCTTGGGTGCAGAAACTTTATCAGCAATTGGTGGGACAAGAAAAAGAAGCTGAGCAGGAGCGCCATGAAATTGCTTTTGCTAAAGCCTTTACCGATGGGTTCTTGAACTGGGAACAGATTCTATCTAATCGCATGGGTTTGGATTTGCGACCCTTGACAGATCTAGAACTATGGGAACATCTCTGGCGGCAATTTAACAGCAGTGAAGCACCACCGATTCCACAATTGCTAGTGATGTCAGATCGCGGTGTGCAGGAACAGGTGACTACGCAAGTGCATATGAAAACATTATTGCTAGAGCGTCCAGACTCAATTCCTTTTGCTGATAATGGCTTTGTCCACCTCAAGGGTGAATATATCGGCGTACTCACCTTCATGGATAAGCCAGGCGGTTGGGTATCCAAGGGTAAACAGATGCGCTATCTCTGGGAAGCGATCGCCCGTGATGCGATATCAAACACTGAAGTTTTTTGCCAGTTCACAAGGGCAAATGAAACAATTGTCAAAGCGAATATGCAGCGTGTGACCAAGCAGAGCATTGTTTCGCAAGAGCAATCCGCTTCCTTGAATAACATCAATGTCAATGCATCATTAAAACAACAAAGAGCGGTCAAAGCACAGGAAGCCCTCTATGAGGGCGCAATTCCGATCAACGTGGCGGTAGCTATTTTAATCCGCCGTCCTAGTCCTAATGCCCTTGATGATGCCTGTCGTTATTTTTGCAGTTGTTTCCAACGTCCTGCATGGGTAGAGCGGGAAACTGAATATGCATGGTTGATGTGGAAGCAAACCTTACCAATTACGGTTGGTAATTTGCTAGCTCAACCCTTTCCCCGCCGTCATGTTTACTTGTCTGATGAAGCAGTTGCCTTTACGGGTTGTGTCATGCCCAGATCGGTCGATGAGACTGGGTTTGAATTGATTACCGAAGAGGGCGGTATGCCTCTATATCTGGATGTACGCAAGCATCGGAATATCGGTATTTTTGCAACAACCCGTGCGGGTAAGTCGGTATTGGTATCAGCTTTTATATCCCAAGCCCTATGCAACAACCAGCAAATTGTCGCGCTTGATTTCCCCAAACCTGATGGTACGAGTACGTTTACGGACTACACCCGTTTTATCGGCGACATAGGCGCATATTTTGATATCAGTAAAGAATCATCAAACCTGCTCGAACTGCCAGATTTAAGAGCATTTGCCCCTGAGCAAGCCGAAGAGCGCCTGCGAGATTTCAAATCCTTTGTCGAATCAGCACTAATGACGATGGTGTTCGGGGCAAGTCAGCATGATCTATCCTCATCGGAAAGACAACTGCGGCAATTGATTCGAGCTTTGCTAGTGCCTGTGGTCAATGCCTTCTTTGATGACGAGCAAATTAAATCCCGATACGATCGGGCGATCTCGGATGGTTTCGGCACAGAAGCATGGAGTCAGATGCCCACCCTATCAGACTTCTTGGATTATTTTCTGCATCAAGGAAAATCAGAGATTGCTGCCGAGGTGGCAAGCAGCGAACAGATCGATCAGGCTACCAACCAAATTACGATTCAATTACGATTTTGGCTGAACTCTCGCATTGGGCAAGCGATTTCGCGTCCATCTACTTTTCGCAGTGATGCGCGACTGTTGGTATTCGCGCTACGCAACTTATCGGAAGCGGAAGATGCAGCAATTCTGGCTTTGTCTGCTTACTCAGCAGCACTCAGACGAGCTTTATCATCGCCAGCAAGTATTTTGTTTATTGATGAAGCCCCGATTCTGTTTGAATATCCAACGATTTCAGAAATGGTAGCGCGGCTCTGTGCCAATGGAGCCAAGGCAGGTATCAAGGTGATTATTTCGGCACAAGACCCTGACACGATCGCCAGATCGCCATCAGCCTCCAAGATTCTCCAAAATCTATCAACGAGATTGATTGGCAGAATTCAACCCTCGGCAGTGGATAGCTTTGTCAGCATCCTCAAATATCCCAGAGCCGTGATTGCTCAGAATGCCGAGGAGCGCTTTTACCCCAAGCGCGAATCGATTTACTCGCAATGGTTACTTGACGATGGCGGGATTTATACCTTCGTGCGGTTCTTCCCCAGCTATATCCAGCTTGGGGTTGTGGCAAATAACCCCGACGAGCAGGAAGCACGTACCGCTTACATGGATTCGCTGAAAGATCCATACAAAGGATTAGCTGCCTTTTCGCGAGAGATGGCTAGTGCCTTGCGAGATGGGCGCAAGCTCAAATTACCTGAAGCCGTCCTTTGATTTCCAATTCAAAGCAACTTTTCTACAACACTATGAAAATCAATCGTCAAACCTCCAAAGCGATCGCCCTCAGTTTCGTTACTTGTTCGCTAATTCTGACGAGTCCCAGAGATGCAAGTGCGCTGCAATTACCAGTCCCTACGGAACTTACAGGATTAATCACACAGGTCAATCAACTGATTACCTCGATTAACTCTGGTGACTTCCTGAAAGCGCAACTAGACAAGGCGCTTGGTCAATACCTACCCCAAGTACAAGCAGCAATTACCCAATCAATCGGACAGCTAGGCATTCCAGACCCTAGCAAAGCTGAAGCGGCGGTACTTGCCTCAATTAAAGGTGCATTTAACAGCGCTGGGTTAAATGGCACATTTACAAATCAAGGGATGGTTACTGCTTCAGTTACCAATACTTCTGTCCAAAATGTCTTGGGAGAAGAAGGGCAAGCAAGGCTAAAGAAAACCCTCGAAGAGATGATGCTCAACGCTCAGAATGTCGGGCAGCTATCGCTAAATACATCTACAGGCGCTCAAACCAACGCCGCGATCGCTAATACTGCCCAACAAATTGCCGCCAACTCAGTCAGCTTTGCTCAGAGTGCATTTTCTAGCGCTCAACAGGTAGATCTACATCTGATCCTGTTGGGGCTGGCGGTCTATTTCTTCAAAATATTACTCAAGCTTGCCAAGATCATTCAGAAAAGATTGCCCTAGTATCTCTCACTCAAAAAAGACCCAGTGGTGTTAGACCACCCAAGAATGGTGAGGACTATGACCGACTAGTCTCTCGAATAGAAACACCTAGCACATATAACCCTAAAGCCAGTTTAGAGCTAGTGCTAGATGGACTTTTAGAACAACCTCTAAACTCTTCTATTTGGAAAGAATTTGAAAAAAAATGGGGTGATGAACTCAGAAGAAAAAGTCTGTATGTATTCAGTAAGTATGCCGAAGAATATTATAAAGACATTAACTGGAAGCATGATGACTTCTATAGACATTTAACTATTGGTTGTTTTCCTCTGCATCCTCTGACATCCTATTTGCTTTGCAACTTATCATTCACTCAAGGCAGATCAGCGATCGACTTTGTGCAGAAAGAAGTTGAAGAATTTATTCGCGATCGCCAAGTCGAGGAAAATGGCAAGCTAAACTTCATCTATCCAATTTCCTTAGTTACCGCATTTCTAGGTAACTTTGCTAATCCTGAAGCCAATACCGAATACACTGCGGTATTTTCTGACTACAACTACTCATTAAATAAAGTCAATGCATCATCTGATTCAGACCCCGATGAGGTTGCTGTACTTAAAGCACTACTACTGTTTTATACCAGTACAGGCAGAATCAAAAAATCCGACAAAGATAAGCATGAAGAAGTCTTAGAAACATTGACAGGTTTATCCAGTGCGCGTATTTCCACAATCCTCGAAAAACTTTGCAAGATCAGAGAAGTTATCTATCACAATCCTGCGGATAATACTTACAGATTTTATGGCGGCGGCATAGACATTGGTAAAATAAGAGATAGAATCAGAAATGAAATTAAAAACAAGGAAATATCGATTGAAAATATCGAAACCCATTGTAGTAGTAATGTTGCAATCTATATCAGGGATATAACAACACCACAGCAGTTTACTGAAGCAAAAAAATTAAAAGAAGAAGATTGGTTCTTCAAGAATGAAGTCTATACATTACGCAGATTTAAGTCGCTAATACAGAAAAAAACACCATTTAATATTGGCGATCAAGCTGGTGTGGTAGCTTATGTAATTGCTGAAACCAATGAAGAAATCTCATTATTAGAAAGAGATATTAAAAAATTAATTGAGCAGCATCCATACCGCGATCAGATTGTAGTAGCAATCGCCCAACGTCCTGTTGAGGAGTTGGGTGAATTACTACTCATGCAGCAAACAGCAAATAAATTATCATCTCAAGAATTTGGCGCAGCCCTAACGCAATTAAGAGAGCAATATACGAAACAAATTCAGAGAGAAACTAAGGAACTATTTAACTCTTTCACCTTTTACTGTCACATAATTGAAGACATCCCAATTCACGATCACGCCAGTGCCTCTATAGTAGTCAGTGAGATTTTAGAGCGCTCTTATTCACTAATTGCACCGACGGGCGGCGTATTTGGGTTGAAAAGTAATATTGCCAGTGAAGTAATCGGAGATATTACTAAACGTCTTGCAAGAGGCGAAGTTTATGCAAAAGATTTACCAACCAAGGCTATTTTCAAAAATATCATCGACCCTGTATTTGTGCGATCTTGGGGGCTGCTTCGTTTAACTAATCAGCAATATAAAGTTACTGTTCCATCTGAAAAAAATGTCAAGGCTGCTTGGGAAAAACTATCAACAATGACAGCTTTAGCAGATACCCAAGAAGAAAAAGCCGTTGAGCTTAAACAAATTTACGAAACTTTATCCGCATCTCCCTATGGTTATAATCCATACACTTTCACTATTTTACTAGCTGGTTGGATGGCTTATCATCGCTCTGAAATATTTCTCAAAGGCGCATTAGGAATTGCCGCCAGACAGCAATCTGTCGTGATTAAGCCCTTAAAAGATTGGCTCTTCTGGGTTTGAGGGGATAAGCAAAACTAATGGGAAAGGCAGGCTAA
>JBAXTW010000191.1:0-6862 GCA_037129985.1 Pseudanabaena sp. ELA645
CGATTGTTGCGAAATGTATTCTCTTTTGTTAAGAAACGTGTGCGGTTGCCCTGGAGTTAGGCTGGCTGCTCGACCCCAAAGATGAGAATATTTTGGTGATTTCTGGCGATCGCCGCATTCAAATTTTTAAAGGTGCAGATACTTTACCTGTTCTGAATGGAATTAATCTAGAGCTAACGGCTGAGCAGATTTTTGGCTGGTTGAAGTTTTAACATAGCAACTTAGGTTAAACTGATAATCGCAAATAATAATTGCAAGTAAATCAAAGTTTTATGACGACTGTTTCTGAGAATCCTCCAAAAATCAAAAGCGTTACCCAAAACGGCGCAGACGATGCAGACATCAATGGTAGTGAAAATCTTGGTGTCATCGTCAGACGAAAAACTCGCCCCGTACAAGTTGGCAACATCACCATCGGCGGTGGCGCACCCGTAGTTGTGCAGTCGATGATTAACGAAGACACCCTCGACATTGATGGTTCCGTCGCAGGAATTCGCCGCTTGCATGAAATAGGCTGCGAAATTATGCGCGTTACCGTTCCTAGCATGGCTCATGCCGCCGCCCTCTCAGAAATTCGTCAAAAACTCAAGCGCACATATATGGATGTGCCACTAGTTGCCGATGTGCATCACAACGGCATGAAAATTGCCCTCGAAGTCGCCAAGCATATTCACAAAGTCCGCATCAACCCAGGACTATATGTATTCGAGAAACCCAAGGCAAACCGCACCGAATACACCCAATCCGAATTTGACGAGATCGCTGAAAAAGTTCGCGACACCCTCAAACCCCTAGTTTTATCCCTCAAAGAACAGGGTAAAGCCATGCGGATTGGCGTAAATCATGGCTCCCTCGCTGAACGGATGCTATTTACCTACGGTGATACCCCTCAAGGCATGGTCGAATCAGCGATCGAGTTTATTCGTATTTGCGAAGATCTTGATTTTAGAAATATTGTCATTTCTATGAAGGCTTCCCGCGTTCCCGTGATGATTGCCGCCTATCAACTCATGGTCAAGCGCATGGACGCTCTCGGTATGGATTACCCCTTACACCTCGGAGTAACCGAAGCAGGCGATGGTGAATATGGTCGTATCAAATCCACCGCAGGTATTGCCACATTACTATCTCAAGGAATCGGCGACACAATCCGCGTCTCCCTCACCGAAGCACCTGAAAAGGAAATTCCCGTTTGTTACAGCATTCTCCAATCCCTCGGACTCCGCAAAACGATGGTGGAGTATGTCGCTTGTCCCTCCTGCGGTCGTACCCTATTTAATCTCGAAGAAGTCCTACATAAAGTCCGCGAAGCCACCAGTCACCTAGTCGGCTTAGATATTGCCGTCATGGGTTGCATCGTCAATGGACCAGGAGAAATGGCGGACGCAGACTATGGCTATGTCGGCAAGACCCCTGGCATCATCTCGCTCTATCGCGGTAAGGAAGAAATCAAGCGCGTTCCCGAAGCAGAAGGCGTGGAGCAATTAATTGCCTTAATCAAATCCGACGATCGCTGGGTTGAGCCTTAGCTCTTGAAACCTCTTTTATCAATCAAATTTATTTGATTGATAAAAGAGGAACCAACTTAAGACGCGACAGCTTAATCTGAAAGGGGTTTAGCTTTTGTCCGATTGAGTAAGTCTTACATCTACATTTGTTTAATTGGAATATGAATTACAAACTCCGTACTTTGCCCTACGGAGGAATAAAACTCAATTTTACCTTGATGTTTCTCGGTAATAATTTGGTGACTAATGGATAGTCCCAAACCCGTACCTTTCCCAACAGGTTTGGTGGTAAAAAATGGGTCAAATAGCTTGGGCTGGATTGATTCGGGAATGCCTCCAGCATTATCTGCAATGCTAATCTTTACCCAGTCCGAAGTAGCGCTTTCTGGCAGAGAATTCGCTATGACACTCGTCCGAATCGTAATCTTTGGCATATGAGTGGTATGAGATTCGAGGGCATCAATCGCATTGCTCAACAGATTCATGAACACCTGATTAAGTTGACTGGGATAGCATTCAACATCTGGCAATACTCCATAGTCACGGATGATTTGAATCTCTGGGAAATTGGGTTGTGCTTTGAGGCGATGTTGCAGAATCACAATGGTACTGTCAATCCCATCATGAAGATTCGCTGGTTTACAGTCCGCTTCATCCAGACGCGAGAAGTTCCGTAAAGAGATCACCAGATCTCGAATGCGCGCGGTGCCGATTCTCATGGAATCGATTAGCTTAATCAGATCGGTTCGTAGGAACTCCAGATCTATGTCTTGCGCGAGTTGCTGCACTTCAGCGATTGGGGCGGGTGGCTGTTGTTGATAGAGTTCAACAAACGCTAGTAATTCCTTAACATACTCCGTCGCGTGGTTGAGATTGCCATGGACGAAGTTGATGGGATTATTAATTTCATGGGCGATTCCAGCCACTAACTGTCCTAGGGCTGACATTTTTTCCCCTTGGACGAGTTGGATTTGGGCAGCTTTAAGATTTTCCACGACTTTGTCTAGGTCTGTCGTGCGCTGTTCCAACACACAAGTTGTCTTGCGAAGTTGTAAATGCACCTGAATGCGAGCCAGAACTTCTTCGTGCTGGATCGGTTTGGTGATGTAATCTACAGCACCCAGTCTCAAGCCTTTGACCTTATCCAAAGAGTCTGAAAGAGCGGTCATAAAAATGACAGGAATATCACGGATATTAGGATTGGCTTTAAATCGTTGGCAGGTTTCAAAGCCATCAATCCCTGGCATCATCACATCCAACAAGATTAGGTTAGGTTGAAATGTTTCGAGTCTTTGCAGGGCTGTTTCCCCATTTTTAGCGATCGCCACTCTGTAACCCTGTTCACTCAGGAGATCAAACAATACTTGTAGATTGGTGGGTGTATCATCAACCACCAGAATGGTGTTTTCCTGAGCTAAAACATCAACAGCCATCGATCAACTCCTATCTAGGTAAGCTTAATATAACAACAATTCAAAATCAAAATCCCCAAGAATTAAACCCAAGGTTTCAGCAATTTTATAATGCCCTCATCATCAAACAGTTGACTCAGTTCTAGAATACGATTAGCTAGGGGTATATATTTTGGGTCTAGGGCTTTGATCCGCTGAGCTTCTTGCTGCAAGTCACTCATAAATCCACTCAGGGTTGCGGTATACATAGCCCTGAGTTCTTCTGGCGGTGGGAAGATGAGTTCCGTAGTCTGAGGCTGCGCCGCGCCGTTGGTTGCGGAATCAGTCGTAGGAAGGGCTTCGTAAATCCAATGCAAGTTCAACAGGCGTTGAATTTCAGCAAGTAAGCCATTGAAATCTAGAGGCTTGGGGAAAAAGCTGGTGCATCCCGCATCAATGCTATCTTGCATATCGACTTGAGAGAGGGTGGCTGGGGAGGCAATGATGGGTGTGCTAGTGAAGTCGGGCAGTTGGCGCAGGCGGCGAGTCATCTCTAAGCCATCCATGACCGCCATGCGAATATCGGTAATGATCAGATCGGGGCGCATTTGGAGTGCCAGATCTAACGCCGTTTGCCCATCGGCAGCTTCCGCCAGTTTGAAGCCCAATGGTTCTAACATATTGATGGCAACCAAACGATTTTCTTCCCGATCGTCAATGACCAGAATTTTTCGGCGATCGCCCTGATAGCCAATCACTTTTTGGTTGTTGATCGCATCCCCCATCTGCCATTCTGAAGCCAGAGGCAGATCCACTTCAAACCAAAAGCAACTGCCTTTGCCCATTTCGCTGTCAACGTGAATGGTGCTGCCCATTTTCTCAACGATTTGTTGACTGATAGCCAAGCCCAGTCCTGTGCCTTCGGAGTTGCGCTCTCGTTTTCCAGCCTGCTCAAATGGCAAGAAGATGGTTTCTAATTTTTCTGAGGCAATGCCGATGCCAGAATCTTTTACCTGAAAGCGAATCCGACAGCTTAAGCTCTCTTCTGAGACAGACGAGGTATCTACAACCTCATCGGTCTGCACAGGTTCGACGCGGAAGCTGACGGTGCCGAAGTCGGTAAATTTGGCGGCATTACTGAGGAGATTCAGCAGCACCTGACGTAGTCGCTTATCGTCTGCATGAATAGCAGTTGGGAGATTTGCCCCCGGTTGGTAGTGGAACTCCACGCCTTTTTGTTCGGCTCTGACACGACAGATATCCACTGTCGAAGACAAGAAGTTGGCGAAATGAAAATCTTGAGGATAGAGATCCATTTTTTGCACTTCTAGCTTGGATAAATCCAAAATGTCGTTGATTAGCGTCATCAGATGGTTGGCACATTGATGAACGACTTTTAAGCCCTTCATCTGTTTTTCGGTAGTGGCGGGGTCGCGCTGGAGGATTTGGGCATAACCCAGAATGCCATTCAAGGGGGTACGCAGTTCGTGGTTCATATTCGCGAGAAATTCGCTCTTGCTGCGATTGGCTACTTCTGCGTATTCTTTGGAAATGTTCAATTCCGCCAATTTTTGCTCAAGCAGGAGTTGTGATTGGGTCAGGCTTTCCGCCATCTGGTTAAAAGCCTGAGACACCTGTTCGATCTCGTCTTGGGTGCGGATCTTGAGGCGGTGGGCGAGGTTGCCGCTCCCAATGGCTGTCGCTCCCTCCTGAAGTTGTTTGAGCGATTGGATCACCGGACGCAAAATCAGCCAGAACTCGCCCAATACGATGAGAATCAAGACGATGACGGTAACGGTGGAAATATAGTTGGCGATCTCCTTGAGCCGCGCTAACTCCTGCTTGGCTTGCTTAGCATCTTGGCGGGAATGCTGCTCCAATTTGGCGAGAAAAAAGTTTATATCCCGCGCAAAGCCGTTAATGGTGCTGAAGTCTTGCTGATTGTCGGCAAGTGATGTGAGCGATCCCTCGGTCTTCGATTCTAGCACCGACTCTTCCATCGCCTCAAAAATCTCATGCCGCCGACGGATGTAGTCAAGCTCTGGGGAGGGATTCAGCGTTCGCAATTCGTCAAGTAGCTTCATCAATCCTATATCGCGCTCATTCTCGTCTTCTTTTACCTCTTCTTTTTCATAAAGATTGTGTAACAAAACATAATCCTTCATGTGATCGATTTCAACTTGGAGCTGGTTTGTTGCCTGAATTGTCAGTTGAATTTGGTGCTGGGCTTTGGTGTATTGCTCCAGTGTGGTGCGCTCAGCCTGATTGCGCCATAGGGTGCTACCACCAGAAATGAGCGCGATCGCCCCTACCAAAAATGCCGAAATGCTAATAAATTTAGTGGAGATATTCATGACTACTGACGCTCCTTCGCTAAGC
The DNA here is from genome assembly GCA_037129985.1 of Pseudanabaena sp. ELA645. Lineage (GTDB taxonomy): Bacteria > Cyanobacteriota > Cyanobacteriia > Pseudanabaenales > Pseudanabaenaceae > Pseudanabaena. The sequence goes on from JBAXTW010000191.1 coordinate 5,279, forward strand.
CGAGTTGAATCCGAACCTTTTGCATGGGTTGATAATCGGATGCCACAACTAGGGTGTAGCCCACAGCCTGGGTACCGATGATATCTTCCAGCCCTTCGGGGACAGTGAGAAACGCTTCTTTGAGCTTTTCAATCATTTCTGGGGGCAAATCCGTAGAAACGAGGAAGGGTGAGTGTGGTACTGGCTGAGACTTCCAGAACGCACGGGAGTTTTGCGGTGTCAGTTTGCCCAGGGTTTGCCGTTTGAGGTAGGACGGAATGTTTGTGGCGATCGCATCGACTGTCCCCGCTTCTAGGAGCGCTTCGGTCTTAGAATGGCTGCCTCCAAACATCACGGCTGCAAAATCTCGATTGGGATCGATCCCAGCTTGCTTGAGTGCTGCCAGTGGCAGCAGATAGCCCGACGTGGAGGATGGGCTGACAAAGGCAACGCGCTTGCCTTTGAGGTCTTGGAGCGTTTTGATATCGCTATTAGCCGCCGTAATCATGCAGGCGCGATACCATGGGCGATTAGTGAATTTGTCGATTGGTGCAGCGATCGGTTTGACTTTGGCTCCGCGTTCTAAGGCTTCAAAATAAGAAACCGCACCTGTATAAGCGGCATTCGCCCGCCCATCCACCAGCATGTCTACATTGTCTTTATAGTCTTTGGCAATCAAAAACTCGACGGGTTTCCCCAATACCTTTTCCAGATGGGCTTTCAGTGGTGCAATCATTTTTTCTTGCTCGGTTTCGCTTTGGGTGGGCAAAACGCTGATACGCAGCAAAACTTGTGGTGTCGCTGCTTGGGGAGCCTGAGTTGCCGAATGCTGAGGGGCACAACTGCCTAACCATAATGTGACGATTAGGGAAACGAGGCAAAGTGAGAGCGATCTAAGAGATTTCATAAATGTATCAAAAACTAACTGGATTTTTAAGAAGGGCGATCGCTTTCACTACAGTAATAACCGTCTATTTACTTAACTCAATTAAATAAATTGATAAAAGGGAGACCAACATAAGGTGGGACAGCCTACTGTGAGAGGGGTTTAGCTTTTGTCCGACAGAGTAAGTCTTACAGTTATTTTCACTAGGCAAGACCAGATCAAAGCGTCCCGATTTAAGCTGCTCTCCCTTCCTTCTATCAAAGCATTTTCAGATTGGTATGAAATAGTCTATCCTTCTTTATCAATATTACGCAGCCAATCTCCTCCTTGTCGAGTGTATGAACCGCAGCTACGTCAGCAAACAAGTCCGCGAAGAAATCGAATCAACGATGCTCTTGCCAAGTAAAAAGTAGAAAGGAAAAAGGAAAAATTATCACCCCATTTTCCTGTAGGGGTTAAGCATTTGCGCCACAATTTTTAAAGCGATCACAGAGACATCATTCCGCAAATGCTTAACCCTCTTTGCTTTCACCGATAAATTGTCCCTGCGTTGCTAGGTTTAGGGCAGAGCATTCCCAAATGAAGGAAATCTGTAAAATCATAAATCTCTGCGGGAATGCTATGCCCCTACATATCCACATTTATGCCACAATTTGCAAACTTATAATCCCCATCAACATCGCTATAATCAACTTACAGGAAAGCGACAGTCCGCCGAA
>JBAXTW010000192.1:0-6813 GCA_037129985.1 Pseudanabaena sp. ELA645
AGAAAGAGTAAAACCCGTTCTGTACTTTACTTTTATTTCCCAACAGGTCTATTAATGATGTTACATCATTTCCCCTAAGACGACATAACCTTATGCATATTTTAGGCAGACTAGGGGGATGGATGACTAATAAATCATCATTGATGTCTAAGATTTATTTAAGGTTTTTTCGTGGTTATTATCAGTAGCTTCTATGTGCTAGATAAAGGTTGACTTGCCCTCTGACGATCTAGTTTTGCTTTCAAAACCTGTATTTGTTCGCCAACATAGCCTCGATTCACAATGCCATTATTGGTTTTATGTATTCGCCTGCGGTAAATCACATCTGGCAAAATGATTTGCTGGAGTTTGAGTTCCATTGCTCTAATCGCCCAATCAATGTCAATTCCCACTTTCAGGTTTACATCAAACATACCAATGCGTAAAAAAGCTTGACGCTTAATTAAAATAGCACCAGATAAATTACTAGAGATCGGCTGTTCATCACAGCGAATTTTCGCCCTAAATTCTGCATCTAATTCTGGGCTGAAAAAATTCTGGGCATAACCAAAAACAGCTTCTAGATTTGGATTGGCTTCAAAAGCTGCCATTTGCTTAGCAAGCTTATCCCTAGTCCAAATATCATCAGAGTCAAGAAAGGCAAAAAAGTCACCCGTCGCCAATGAAATTCCCGCATTCCGAGCCGCCCCTATCCCCTTATTTGTTTGGTAATGATATTTGACGGGGTAACTACGAGCGATCGCGGCACTTTTATCCGTTGAGCCATCGTCAACCAGAATTAATTCAGTATTAGTATAGGTCTGATTTAAAACACTTTCAACTGCTTCTGCTAAATAAAGCTCTCGATTATAAAAAGGAATAATCACGCTAATCATCGGTAATTTAGAATTCATAATTTATCACTCTTAATTAACTGCCATATCCTTACAAAAAGAGAATATATAAGTAATTTTATAATAAATAATGTATCAACCAACCATAGGAAGTCGAATTGGTTGGACTTTTTATCTAGTGTTTTTAGGGGATATATACGCCGTTGCAAAGATAAAATGCAAGTATCAATAAATGACCTGTTTGGTTTGATACTGTCATCAAAATATAGATCGATAGTAGTACTTACATCAAGATTTTCAACTTGAGCAAACATTTCACTGATTTGAACTGGCACAGATATATCCAAAACTCTATGGGCAATATATAACCCCAATACAAATAATTTCTTGCATCGCAACTTTCCTGCAAGATATATAGCTAAATTCCAATCCAAATCAGGATAAGTCTTAATAACTTGAGCTAGATCGCAAATTGGTTTTAGCAGTCGCCAATCTTCGCGATCGCCTGCAAAATTAACACTTTGAAAAACTAGAACTAATTCTGGAATTAAGATTTTAATAGCTTGATCTTGGATCGTTAAAGATCCTGTGGATTGCCATAAAAAATCATAATGATTAGGATTGTGATTTCTTCGAGGTGGTAGCCCCCAATGTAAATCTATAGTGTAGTTTTTCGAGTATAAAGGAGTTTGTAAAATTCTCTCAAATAAATCAATTTCAACCTCTAGAGGCAAATTAGACAAATAGCCTTCCTTAGCCAAGATAGCTTTGGCTTTAGCAAAATCGCTATGCTTCACCAAAATATCCAAATCCCCAAACTGTCGCATAGTCAAACTGCCATAGGCACTTACCGCCAAGGCTGCCCCCTTAAAAGCGATCGCCTCAATTCCTGCATGATCTAGTACCTGCAAAACTCGCAACAGTTCTTTAGTTAGAGTAATATTTTTAATCCCATTAAAGCGATTGATTTTTTGCAAATCTGCTAGCACTGATTGAGGTACATTCTCAAATTTTTTAAGTGTCTGATATAGCATCGGAATAATTTGTTGCTCAGTAGCAATATTTAGCAACCTTGACCAATTAATTTCTTGATCTAATGATTTGTACAAAGAATCTGGTGCGATCGCCTGAAAGTTAAACCGCATGCAGTCTAATAAGACTGAAACTTCACATACCTGATAATTAGATCTACCATTTAGAGTTTTAGACATCTTGATTAACTGCTTGATAATTTTTAGCTTGGAGCATAAATAAATGAGCGTACTTCCCCCCCAAAGAGATTAACTCATCGTGAGTACCACTCTCGACTATTTCACCACTATGCATTACATAGATACAATCTGCAAATCTAATATTAGCAAGACGATGGGTAATCACCAAAACTAAACGGTTAGCTGCTAATTCTCTTAACTTTGAAAAAACATTAGCTTCTGCATAAGCATCCATACTACTTGTCGGCTCATCCAAAATCGTTATCTGAGCATCTCGAAACAAAGTCCGAGCAAGAGCGATTTTTTGCCATTGACCACCACTGAGGTTTTCTCCAGACTTAAACCATTTCCCCAACAGAGTCTCATATTTTTTTGGTAATCCTTCAATCACCTGATCTGCACCTGAGTCTTGAGCAGCCTTATTTAACCTTATATTATCAAATTGATTAGGGCTATTAATATCACCGAACCAGATACTTTCTTTGGCTGTCAGTTGATAGCAATTAAAATCTTGAAACATCACACTAATCTGGCTTTGTAAATCCTGAACTGCATATTTTTTAATATCAATTTCATCAATCGTAATATCGCCATTAGTCACATTATAAAGACGACATAGTAATTTAACTAAGGTAGTTTTGCCAGATCCATTTTCCCCAATTATTGCAACCATACCTCTTGCTGGTATTTTCAAGTTTACTAGTTTAATAGCTAGCCTTTGTGAATTTTTATGTTGAAAGCTTACATTCTTGATGATAATACCCTGTTGCATTGGCTTAGGAAATGGATAGTAATTATTACAGTGAGTTATAGAATTTGGTAAAGCTAAAAATGTAAATAAGTCCGACAAAAACAAACTATGTTCGTGAACTTCTCCTAAATTAAAGATTGTTTTACTTAATGCAAGCTGTCCTCTTTGTAAGACTTGACTATACAAAACCAAGTCCCCTAATTTTAAATTCCCATAAATTGTTTGTTGGATAATAAATATATAAATCCCTAAAACTAAGATCCCAGTTACACTTTGAGCCATAAGCCTATATCTAGCTTGATAAGACATCATAGCAAGTCTTTCGTGAAAAAGCTGCTGCTTGATATCGCTGAATTTTTGAATAAAAAAATCTCCTAAATTAAATATATGCAACTCCTTAATAGAAGCATTTCCAATTAATAAGTCACCAAAATAGCTGGATTCTCTTTCCATTTCATCTTGACGCGATCGCCAATTATAGTTGTGTTTTGATTGCCAAGAACGTATTAGCATTGTCGGTATGCCAGCAATTATTAAAATAGTGAAGATTATCCAGTTAATTGATATCAACAATAATGAAATAAGTATCAAAGAAGTTAAATTTTGGCAAATAGAGGTCAATGCATTTAAAATGCGATTAAGTCTTTGGGGAGTCTCTAGATTGGCACGTGCTAAGACCTCTTGATTTTCAGGGCTTTCATAAGCTTCCAATTCGATAGCGATCGCTTTTTTAAAAATAGTTATTTGGCAGTAGTCTGTAACTCTTTGAAATAAGTTTGCTGAGCATATTTCCATTGCCACACTATTAAAAGTACTTAATAAAATAACTAGACTCGCATTAATTAATAACAAAGTGACATCTGTAATTACAGTCTGCTTATCGTAATCGCCAATGTCTATGGCAATACGATCGATGACTAACTTGGTTATATACAGCAATACCAAAGGCAACAAGCTATGTAATACATTGGTAAACATGTAGGCGATCGCCCATCGAGGAGAACTGCGCCATACCAATCCCACCACACGCCTCAAATTCTGTGTCCTGAACAAATGATAAAATCTCCAATACTTTTAGAAAAATTTTTTAATTATTATAAATTGTGACAATAAACCAGTCATTACAACGATTTTTTGGGGCTTCAAGGAAACACACCTTCAATCCAAGACAGGATAATTAGTGCTACCTTAAAATAAGGTATTTGCAAAATCAGGGTAAAGTGTTAGAATAATAGACGCTTTAAACTGTATCCAATTTCGTTAAAGGAATAAGAATAAACTGTGGCAAACATCAAGTCCGCAAAAAAGCGCATTCAGATCGCTGAGCGCAACCGTCTGCATAATAAATCATATAAGTCAGCCGTCAAGACTTTAATGAAAAGCTATTTAGAAGCTGTCGATGCTTACAAGGCAAATCCTACACCTGAAGCACTAGAAACTGTTAATGCGAAACAATCTTTGGCATATAGCAAGATCGATCGCGCTGTCAAGCGTGGAGTATTACATGGCAACACAGGCGCACGTCGCAAGTCTAGACTCGCAGTAGCACTTAAAAAAGTTACCGTCGCCAGCTAGTCGAAATCTAAATTTATTGACTAATTTAACTGATTAGTTTACTGGCTAATTTGCCAAAAGAATCGCGTACTCGGGCAGGTTGTAGAACCATCGTTTTTCCCTACAGCTAAATCCGTCTGCGATCTAAAGATCTTCTCAGCCTGTCCCGCTTACACTTAACCGCTACATATCTATGTCTGATATTGAAAAAGAACGGTTTATGAACCCTATATCTCGGTATAGAGGTGAGTTTTCTCCTGAAAATATAGCTTTTGACGCTAATTTACAAGAATTTACAAATCGCATATCAATCATCTGTGCCTTAGAGACTGGCGGTAAAATCTCACCTATCGAAGCGTATCAACAGATTAAAGATCTGTGGACAGAGTTAGATCAATCTAAAAAAAATCTTTTGTCCAACGACTAAAAACCTGTAGCGCACGCTGCGCGTACGCTACAGGTTCTGTTTTTTTCTAAAAACACAGTCTCAGTAGAGATCGTTAGCTCTTACACCCACATGTCCTAGGTATAAATTCTCGAAAAGATTGTTTACAATCTTTAACATAGGTTTATACTAGTAATCAAATAACAACAAAACACTGTTTTGCTGATTTCTCCCATTGCATGACCATCCAAAGCAATCTTAATCTTTGGAAGCTGAGGTTTTCATAAAAAAGCTTTTTTTTAACTGCTTAAAATCTAGGGCAGAGATGTCCTTCGGCTTTGTTAGTGATTGTTTATCGCGTGCGATTGGCAGAATAGGCGAACTGTTCGTAGAACAAATTTGCTGCAAATCTTAGGAACATCAATGCCCTCATCTTTTCTTTCTCTCGGTATTTCTGAAGCACGAGTTGCTAAGCTCGAATCCATTGGCTTTACAGAGCCAACCGCCATTCAAGAACAAGCGATTCCTCAACTGCTCGCTGGAGCCGATGTCCTCGGTCAAGCCCAGACGGGTACTGGTAAAACGGCTGCTTTTGCCCTCCCAATTTTAGAGCGATTGGATATTAATAGTGACTCTTTGCAAGCACTAATTTTGACTCCAACTCGTGAGTTGGCGATTCAAGTTGGACAAGCCCTGCGTAGCTTTAACACTAAGCCAGGTGCAAAAATCCTCACTGTATATGGCGGATCTGATATTAGTCGCCAAATGATTCAACTCGATCGCGGTGTCCATGTCGTTGTTGGTACACCAGGACGTGTCATCGATTTAATGGAGCGTGGCAAGCTCAAACTAGAGGATCTCGCTTGGTTTGTTTTGGATGAAGCAGACGAAATGCTCAACATGGGCTTCATTCAGGATGTAGAACGGATTTTGGTAACAACACCTTCTACTAAACAAAGCACTTTCTTCTCGGCAACTATGCCACCAGCCGTAAAGCGCTTGGTGAAGAACTTCTTGAAATCTCCTGTCACCGTCAAGGTCGAGAGTCAAGATTCTACGCCTACTCGCATCGACCAACAGATTTATCTAGTTCCCTATCACCTGTCTAAAGAAGAGGCGCTATTGCCTGTTCTGGAATATGAAGCGCCTACTTCGGCAATCATCTTTGTGCGTACCAAGGATTCTGCTAGTAGATTGACTGAGATTCTGCAATCCTGTGGTCACAGTGTCGATGAATATCACGGTAATCTCTCCCAGTCCCAACGTGAGAATCTCTTACGTCGTTTCCGCAATCAACAGGTACGATGGGTTGTCGCCACGGATATTGCGGCGCGTGGTCTCGATATTGATGGCTTGACTCACGTCTTTAACCTCGATATTCCTGATGATCCTGAGCGCTATGTTCACCGTATTGGTCGGACTGGTCGCGCTGGCAAGAAGGGAATCGCGATCACACTGATTTCTGGAAAAGAGCGCTACAAGTTGCGTCAATTGGAACAGCAAGTTGGTATGCCTCTACCTCCTCAGCCATTGCCTAATATCGCTCAGATTCAGGAACGCCGTATCGGTCGTTTCACTGAGCAGATTCTAGAAGCATTGACTGGTGAGCGTTTGGCTTCATTCTTGCCTTTGGTTTCGCAATTGGTTGAAGACTACGATCCTCAAGCGATCGCTGCTGCCGCCTTACAACTTGCCTATACCCAACTGCAATCTGAGAAATCTGAACAAGCTGCATTGCAGATCTTGGCTAAGCAACCCCACAGCCCTGAAGGTGGTCGTGGACGCGATCGCGATCGTGGTGGTGATGGCGGTGGTTACAACAATGGTAGACCAATTAAGCGCGGTCAAGGCGGTAACGGCTCTCGCTCTGGTCGTGACGGTGGTCGTGACAGTGGTAGTCGTGATGGCGGTGGATATGATTCGCGCCGTTCTTCTTCGGCTGGACGCGATCGCGCTCCTATTCCTGCACCCGTTAAGTACTAAGAAGACATCTATTTAAGTGTTGCTTTGCAACACTTAAATAGACACTTACCGTTCGCTGATTTTCTTAATGCAAATGACATTCATTAATTTGCACTT
>JBAXTW010000193.1:0-6704 GCA_037129985.1 Pseudanabaena sp. ELA645
CCCCCGTGCTCGCCCCGTTTTCGCCCCCGTGCTCGCCCCGTTTTCGCCCCCGTGCGCGCCCCGTTTTCGCCCCCGTGCGCGCCCCGTTTTCGCGGATTACCAACAATCCCCAAATACAGCGAGAATTTTCCAATACGGCGATAAAATTGCGATCGCCAATCATTTTTTATTAATGGCGATGAAGCCTATGAGATACGTCTGAGATAAAGGGGAAGATTAACGTGAAACCCTAGCTCGGTACAATAACTTTTCATTCTGCATATAGCCGACATAACGAACGATCGCCAGATCCCCCTCCTCTATCTGCTCACTTCCATCCATAAATTCATGCTTCTGAGCATCATAGGCAATTTGCCCTCCGACAGCCCCGATCGCCGTGATTCCCCATTTTTGTAAAAGTGAATTGATCGGACGTAACAGAGGCAGAATATTTTTGGCTAGCATATTGGGATTGGTTTGCGCCGCGTAAGCCGCCGATGGCAATTGCAAAATTAAAGATTCTAGTTGTTGAATAACTTCTTGTTCAAATTGCGATCGCAAGTCTTGTTTTTGATGCGCTAATTGATTTTGTAATCGTTGATATTCTTCACGCAAAGAGGCTATCTCAGAATTGGGAGATTCAGAATTACTAGACAGAGTGATACAGGTGACAATTAACTCGGTTACTTCAATTTGTAATACCTCCGCAATCTTGGCTAAATCTGCATAGCGCAAGGTTGCCGCATTGCCTTTACGGAGAGTGTCGATCGCTCGTCGTGATACACCTGTGCGATCGCTGAGTATTTGAAAGCTAGATATCCCAGCTAGTTTCATCAATTGACGTAAGGTTTCAGTGCGATCATCCATAGTTTTGGGTTGGACAAGGTTTTGATGTGGTAGTGGCAATTCATGAATTGCCACTACCATGAATTGCCATTATGTTTGGTTCTGGTGAAAACCGCGATGATGAATCAATTAGCTCACTTCTTGCAATTCGGGAGGATTTTCGACAACCTGTAACTTGGTCTGGACTATCGGCGGATTAGCCAAATAATCAGCAAGTTGAGCTTCAATCTGTTCGCGGACAATCGAGCGATATTCGAGAAAATGCTCGGCTTGAGAACAAACCGATAGATAGCTAATCACCACATTAGGATAACGCTTCATCAAATCGAAGAGATTAATCCAGAATTGGAAACGAGTTTTGCGGACAAAACCTTGTCGCCACGCTAAGATCAGCAAGGCGCGAATCGCAGTCCATTCTGTTCTTTTCTTCTCATTGGTCTTTTCTCGCTTAAGACTTTTGTAAGGAGATTCGCCCAAAATCAAGAAATGGCGATAGGTGCGATTGAGAAACACCATTGGATCGTAGAGAGTCCAGAAGGCATGAACATATTCATTGGCAATATCTTCAAGCGGACGAGTAGGGACAAAATTCATCAAAGTGGCTTGATGTCCATTACTGTTTTGCTTAATCATCCTTCCTTCTTTATTCAAACGATGCCATAAACCCGTATCTGGCAAAGCTTGTAGCATACTGAATAGCGCTGTGGGGACGGCTGTTTCTTCGACAAACTGGACAATGCGATCGCCTGCACCCTTCTTCTCGCCATCAAAACCAATGATAAATCCAGCCATGACGCGGATTCCTGCTTTGGCGATGTTAATTACCGATTCCGAAAGAGGATCACGGTTGTTTTGGAACTTCTTTGTGAGGGCTAAACTGTCGGTGTCAGGGGTTTCGATACCAAGGAAAACGGAACCAAAATTACATTCCACCATCATCTGCATCATTTCAGGATCTTGAGCTAGATCGACCGAAGCTTCTGTAGCAAAGGAGAAGGGATAATTGCGTTCTTTCATCCAAGGCTTTAGCTCTTGGAGCATTACTTTTACATTGCGCTTATTGCCGATGAAGTTGTCATCAACCATAAAAATGCTGCGTCGCCAACCGAGATCGTAGAGATACTGCAATTCTGCAAGAATTTGGGCTGGGGTCTTAGTGCGTGGCTTGCGTCCATAGAGAACGATGATGTCGCAGAACTCACATTGGAAAGGACAACCACGCGAAAATTGTACCGACATTTCGGCATAGCGATTCATTTCCAGTAGCTCGAAACGGGGGATAGGAGTATCTGTTACCGCAGGACGTTCACCATTGGCTCTGAGAATACCTGAGCGATCGCCTCTTTCAATTGCCTCGACAAACATCGGTAAAGTAATTTCGCCTTCATCAAGGATTAAGAAATCCGCCCCTGAAACTTTCGCTTCTTCTGGCAAGGCTGTAGGATAAGGTCCACCGACCGCAACTAATTTGCCGCGTTTTTTCGCTTCTTGGATTTGGGCTAAAAAATCTTCCTTTTGGACGATCATTGCTGACAGAATTACTACTTCCGCCCATTGCCACTCAGCTTCGGTGATATCCCGAATATTGCGATCGACTAGCTTAAATTCCCATGTCTGGGGCAGAATAGCGGCAACAGTAACCATTCCTAGAGGGGGTAGCTGCGCCTTATAACCAACTAATTCTAATGTTTTTTCAAACGACCAAAAGCTTTTGGGAAATAACGGATAAACGAGTAAAACGCGCATTATTTATAGTTTGGGTTATTTTTAATTGGTTTGCTGCTGTAGATATTATAGGGCGATCGCCATAACTATCCATAACCATCAATAATTACAAAGTAGGGGCAGTTCATGAACTGCCCCTACTTTATAGCTTTTAATTTGAGATTTAGTTTTTATGGAGGAGCGTCAAGAACGCGATCGATTAAGCCGTACTCCAGAGACTCTTGCGAAGAAAGATAATAGTCACGATTCATATCGCGCTCAATCTTGGCGATCGGCTGACCTGTGCGCTTCGCATATTCCTCATTCAATTTATGGCGAATCCGAATAATTTCTCTCGCTTCAATCTCAATGTCCGAAGCTTGACCTCTGGTTCCACCTGAAGGCTGGTGAATCATGATCCGCGCATTGGGCAAAGCATAGCGCTTGCCTTTAGTGCCAGCCATCAATAAATACGACCCCATTGAAGCCGCCAACCCAACGCAAATAGTCGTCACTTCCGCCTTGATATGTTGCATCGTATCAAAAATGGCAAGCCCCGCCGAGACTGAACCACCTGGGGAATTGATATACATGTAGATATCTTTGGTTTGATCTTCAGAATCAAAGTAAAGAAGGCGGGCAATAATCGAATTTGCCATACCATCTGTAACTTCTCCGCTCAGAAAAATGATTCGCTCCATTGACAGACGCTCGTAGATACTAATCCACTGCGTATATGAGTCACCAGGATAGCGATAGGGAACTCTAGGAACTCCGATGGGCATGGTTTTAGGTGTGTTTAGATGGTTTTAGTAAGAGTTAGGAATTACGAATTATCAATTACGAATTACGAATTATCAACTTGTAATTGATAATTAGGTAGCCTTAATTAATAGTGGAACAGGCTTCTAGCCTGTTGACGGCCTGCCCAAAATTTATATTTAATTGCAACCACCTACATAATTCGTAATTCGTAATTCGTAATTAAACAAGTGCAGGGAGTGATTTTGGTAAATCTTTTGCGCTTTCGAGTACGCGATCGATGATGCCATATTCCTTAGCTTGCTGAGGAGTCATGTAAAACATCCGATCCATGTCCTTGGTAATCACTTCGGGACTGTTGCCAGTAGTGCGTGACAAAATTCTGAGCATGGCTTCGCGGTTGGTCAGCACTTCTTTCGCCTGAATCTGAATATCAGAGGCTTGTCCCCGCGTTTGGCGACGTGCTTGGTGCAGAACGATTGTCGCATTGGGTAAGCTTGCCCGAAAGCCCTTAGTGCCACTGGCGAGAATCATCGCGGCAGTTCCCATCGCTTGTCCAAGGCAGATTGTATGTACAGGCGGCTTGATGTAGCTGAGGGTGTCGCAGACGGCAAAAGCTTCAGTTTCAAAACCGATCGCATCACCTGTGTACCAAGATGTCCCCGTGGAGTTGATATATAGGAAAATCGGTTTTTCGGGATCTTCGTATTGCAAATATAAAAGTTGAGCGATCAGTAATTCTGTGACATCGACTCCAAGCTGCTGTTTGTATTCGTCGGGAGATACAAGAGGCAACCCAAAGTAAATAATCCGCTCTTTTAGTAGCAGCGAAGGTAAGTCAGGCGGCGGTGTGCGTCCGTATGACGAATCCCCTGAATAGGCGGCTTGTGCGGCTTGGGGAACAGAGCGAGAAGGTCGATCCATGTTTATTCGTGTTAATGACACTAACATTGTTAGCTTATCACAGCGATCCCATTGCTATTGCCGAGCCAAGCCAAGATTGAGGTAGGGTTAGCCGTCTAGGAATAGTTGATTCGCCCACTTCGCGGGTGAATCAACCTTAAGTCGGTGGGCTAGATTACAAGTCCTGTTAATGGTGAACTAGCACTGGCATAAGCTTTTACAGGAATTCGTCCTGATAAATAGGCTGTGCGCCCTGCCTCAGTTGCCATACCCATTGCGCGTCCCATTGCTACGGGATTACTGGCACAGGCGATCGCTGTGTTAATCAACAACGCATCAGCCCCCATTTCCATCGCCGCCGCCGCCTCACTGGGTACACCAATCCCTGCATCGACAACCACAGGGATTTTTGATTCTTCGATGATGATCGCAATGTTTGCCGCGTTATTAATTCCTTGACCCGAACCTATGGGAGATCCTAGTGGCATGACTGTCACGCAACCAATTTCTTCGAGGGTCTTCGCCAAGCGGGGATCGGCGTTGATATAGGGCAGCACTGCAAACCCTTCTTTCACCAATTGTTCAGCAGCACGACAAGTGCCAAGGGGATCGGGTAATAAATATTTGAGATCGGGGATTACCTCAAGCTTGACAAAATTATTATCTTCCTGCCCCAAAATCTTCGCCATCTCGCGCCCTAGTCTCGCCACGCGCACAGCTTCATCGGCAGTTTGACAGCCTGCGGTATTCGGCAAAAGCCAATACTTAGTCCAATCGATCGCTTCACCTAGTCCTTCATGCCCCGCCGCATTCGTCTGCACCCGCCGCACTGCAACAGTGACAATCTCGCAACCACTGGCAGCGATCGCCTGACGCATCATTTCAAAGTTGGCATATTTGCCTGAACCAGTCATTAAGCGCGATCGGAACTTACGCCCCGCAATTTCCAGTAAGTCATCCAATTTATCAACAGCATCAGATATGGGTTTATTTGTTGTGTAGACTGTGTTGAAGTATGGTGTGGAAGCGATCATAGGGTTGAACTTGTACGAACAGCAACAATCACACTAGCATTAACGATTACATCATTGCGTAGTAACTTATGATAATCTTGCGAAATGTCTATTAAGTTGCTGATAAATCTATGTCAGAGGTTAAATCAATATCCCAAGTTCTCTTGGAGTACGAGTCAGCGATTGAGATACTAGAATCCGCCGATCCCAAGCCGACATCTACTGATGTTTTAGGGGTATTAATGAAGCGCGATGCTTTGCAATCTCTAGTCTTAAAGAACTCTGAGTTGTTAACTGACTTTTCCCCTGAAAAGGTCATTGCGATCGCTGATTTGGACAAATAGGTCATCATTTGCTTAAGTTAAGGTCACACTATCCTTCCATAAAGGAGCAATCATTATTTTTAGCGGAAGTTAAGACTTTTCAAACAGGCTCTTAAAGTTGATTTTTGAGCTTCAACATTAAATAACGATTGACCAATTCTTCACTGACCTGATTGGCGGGAGCATCCAAAACTAATACCCCCTTTTGTTTGAGAGAGGCAAAAGCAACCTCACGCTGAGAAATCAGATCCAGAGCTACTGCTCGACTATAGGAAGAAGCGATCGCTTGGTTAGGAGGTTCTGAAACTGGAAAAGGACTATGGGCAAGGCGATCGATATCGGGATCGCGCAAGGTCACACAGAAAGGTAAATAGCGATGACGCAATCGCGCCAAAGCCAATAACAACTCTGCGGAAGCCACAGTATCCACAATATCGGTAATGATCACCACAAGGGCGCGGCGAATTTGTTGCTGCACAACCGTAGTTACCGCATTAACATAATCAGGTTCCAGTAACTCAGGCTGAATCGGCGTAAGGCGTTCGATAAATTTTGCCATTTGCTGCTGTCCCCGTGCTGGTGGCATCCAAGTATGCATCTTGCGGTCAAAGACCCCAATTCCTACGCGATCGCCTCGACTAATTCCTGCTAAAGCTAGTCCCAGCCCAGCATTCATTCCAAAATCAAAGCGCGTCATCCCCTGAATTCTGCCAGTCATCAATCGCCCCCGATCGAGCAAAATAATCAAAGTCTGTTCATGTTCAGGTTCCAGAACTCGCACCATAGGACGGCTACGTCGCGCTGTGGCTTTCCAATCGACTAGACGCAAATCATCACCCGCAGTATATTCCCTCAGTTCCGAAAACTCCGTTCCAATTCCCAAACGGCGGCGAGATTCCATTGTGCCAGTAGATTGCAAAGCCAACTTGATGGAAAGCGATCGCAACAACAGTAAATCAGGATATACCTCTACCGTAGCCTGAGAAGGGATCTTCCAGAAGCGCCAAGCTAAACCCCAACGCCCCATCTGACGGATCTGGAGATCGCGCCAATTATATTCTCCACGCATGAGAGGCTTAACCGTATAAACCAGATCCTGTGAAGCATTGCTAGTTAGAACTCAGGGCAACCGCACACGTTTCTTAACAAAAGAGAATACATTTCGCAACAATCG
>JBAXTW010000194.1:0-6651 GCA_037129985.1 Pseudanabaena sp. ELA645
TCTATCATACATTCTATCCTCATTTATTGTTCCCATTTCACTTTTAATTACACCCCAAAATGGCTGCGCCATTTTGTGTTTTCAAAACCCTTACTGGGTTTGACTTTCAATTCACAAAAGTGTGACAACACTTTTGTGAATTGGTATAACTACGATGGAAGTAAATCACTATGGCAACTATGATCGCGATCAAAAGTATTACCAAGACCTTTCACTTGGGAGAACTAGATGTACCAGTGCTTAAGGGTATTAATTTTTCAGTGGAAAATGGCGAATATGTTGCCATTATGGGTGCTTCGGGTTCAGGAAAATCAACCCTGATGAATATCATTGGCTGTTTAGATCGTCCCACTAGCGGATCGTACATTCTAGACGGCAGAGATCTGACCACCCTAGATGATGATGAGCTTGCCGATATTCGTAATCAGTACATTGGCTTTGTGTTTCAACAATTCAATCTCTTACCACGGTTGACCGCACTAGAAAATGTAATGCTACCGATGATTTATGCTGATGTATCGAGAACAGAACGAATAGAATCGGCAACAGAAGCTTTAGAGAAAATGGGCTTAGGCGATCGCCTAAATAATCGCCCTAATCAGCTTTCGGGAGGGCAACAACAACGAGTAGCGATCGCCCGTGCCTTAGTAAATCATCCCGCTTTAGTATTGGCAGATGAACCCACAGGAGCGTTAGATTCCACAACTTCCCATGAGATTATGGCTCTGTTAACCGAATTAAATCAAAATGGTACGACAATTGCGATCGTTACCCATGATGCGGGAGTGGCAGCACAGACTAAGCGGATCATTAATATGCAAGATGGTGCGATCGTGGAAACAGGATTGACGTATTAGAATTTTACGGGTTTTATACCGTAAAATTCTAATACGTCAATCCTTACATCTAGATCGTTTTATTCATCAGATAACCGCCTATGCCAGTTAACCATACTACAAGTGGATAAACGATCCATCTTTCTGCTCCGCCAATGCCGATAAAAGGAACAATAATGGCAGGGACAAACACGGCGGCAAACCAAGTAATGCAACCGAACCAAGTAGAATCCCAATATATTTGAAAGGTGCTGAAGCAATTTTGGCAGATGCGATCGCTGAAAACCCACCAGATAAAAATGCAAGCATTGCGAACATTCCATGATACGGAGTTTTGTCTCCAGAAAAAATTCCAATACCCACTAAACCCAAACCAAATAGACAGAGTGGAATGCTGACAATCAATTTTTTGAAATACCTATGCTGATAAAAGGTTGCTGTTAAAGTCATTAACCCAGATAACAGCATTGTGGTATTAAAAATGCTCGAAGACGGCTGATAGATTATGCTGTTGGGCGGTCTGGTTGCACCAAGATCGCTGACTTCGCTGTGAAAAGTTGTGTAACCAGTTCCAGATGGATAAAATGCTTCGGCGGTAATGATGCCCATTAGGGCAAATGAGCCAGCGAGAAAGAATAATAAACCAGAAAGTTTTAATTTATTCATAACATAGAGAACACATAGTTGTAGGGATTTTTATGAACGTATAAACCAATCAACTGGGCGGCGTAGTGAAACTGGCTGCGGATAGTTCTTCAAATAGCCAACTCGCAAAATAAATTGAATATTTTCGCTAATGCTGATCGCCTGATTTAGAATTTGTCGCGTTGATGGCTCTTCTAATATCTGAGTCATCGGATGAATGGCTATACTCTTTTCCCGTATTTTTAGCAAAAGTCTTTCCATCCTGCGACCAGTCTCCAGCAATGTCGCTACGGAATTATCCTTGCTGGTAATCAGAATCCAACCTGCCGACTCCGATACTTGATGCTTAACCTTATCTAGACCTACCTCTCGGAAATCCTTCTTCATTACGCTATCTTTGTTGTAAAAGTTCCGTACCACCCAACCAGAAAATCCTTCAATTTCCATACTTGCCGTGGTCAGTCCATCGCGGTATTTCTCAGCATCTTTAGTGGAAAATCTAATCCAGTCGGCTAGCTCCTGTTGTGCGGGATCGCGGTAGGTTTGTAAGCGATTGGCGACAATGGTTTGTTCGTTGATATATTGACCTTCTTTGCTCTTAGCAGGTAGATAGTGCATAAATTCTGGTTCCAAATTAATCAGATATTGGCGATCTTCTGTTTTTAGCTCATCATTTAAGAAATTAGAACGCACAGTACGGCGCTCTTTGATTTTGGAGATGTCAAATGGATTTTTTGATTCTATTTTATTTAGTTTTACAGAGAGTACTTGTTCGTCCTGATTGGTCTTAGCAAGCAAATTCCAGTGGCAGATATAGCCAAAAGAGCTAGCAGCATATTCTAAATTTTGAATAAACGCGCCAATGGATAAAATCGTTTCTCGTTGAGTTGGGTCAACGGCAGGCAGCCACTTACTTTTATCGTTGCCAATAATCCAGCTGTAGGGTTCGAGGTATTTGACAAACCAAGGCTGAGCATTGTGGGCGCTGGAGGCAAGTGACGCGAGATGCAAAATCTCGATTTCGTCTGGCTTTAGGGTGACATTGTGAGAATCTATCAATTGAATATCCTTCCTTGAAAGATTGCTTTTATCGCTTAGTAAATAACCTGTTGCCACGGTGGTAACAATCGAGCCTCCCACAAGGCAAATAAATTTTGTTCTATTCATGCAACGCATCTATTTGGCAAATTCGGCTTCTAACATTAATCTGACAGGTAGCTGTTTTATTTGCTGCATGAATTGATTGATTACGATACAAATCGCAATTTTCGATTGAAAAACAATATTTAAATTTAGGTTAGTGAATATCTGTATTGGGCTAACGTTTTTTCCCCTATAGCCAAGTTGTGGCGATCGCACCAACAACTTATCTCATAAAGGCGATCGCTATTACTGTGAGTCGTGATTTCTAGGCGATCGCACCAACAATCTATCTCATTAAGGCGATCTCCATTAAGGCGATCGCTTTTACTATGAGTCATGATTTCTAGGCGATCTCTGTTTGCTTTTATTGAGGTTGAGGTGGTGATCGTGATTTTGGGTGTTCAGGGGGCGATCGCTATCTGTAAAGGAGTTACTCAAGGCGATAGTTTTTAATTTTTATGGCTACAATTTTTCATCTTCGATTTGGGAATGAGGTTTAGGATAATTTGGTTGATTCAGTCTCTGGTGTGAGATCGAGGTTGCGATAAATTTGCTCAATGGGAAAGCTTAAATTAATACTTTTAAGTTCCACTTTGTCGCCTGCTTGATAGTTAATAATTAACCAATCACCTGCTTCGTTTTTGTGATATAAATCCATTTCGATGCTGATGGAACTCACTAATAAATAATCCTGTAAGACTGGATTTTTGCGGTACAGTCTAAATTTGCCACTGCGATCGTAGGTTTCAGTGCTAGGAGAGAGAACTTCAACGATGAGGCAGGGATAGGTAAAATAATTTGGGGTGTTTTTGTCGCGATCGTCGCAGGTGACGCTGGCATCGGGGTAGGTATAGTTTTTGGTTGCAACAATATTAATTTTGATGTCAGAATTGCCTGCTATGCAACTGGTGTTTTCTAAGTGACTATCAAACATGGCAGTAAGTCTGATGGCAAGACGACCATGATTAACGCTACCGCCGCTCATGGCGTAAACTTGACCGTTGATCAGTTCGTGTTTTTCTAGTTGCTTTTCTTCCCAAGCAAAGTATTCTTCTGGGGTAAGTTTTGGGAAGTTTTCTCTAATGGCAATCATTTTTTGTAATGGGTAATAGGGAATGGGTAATGGTTTTATTCTATTACCTATTCCCCATTAATGTGAGTCGTGATTTTTAGGCGATCGCTTCAACGATATATTTTCTATAGGTTTGCTGAAAGCGATCGCTTGCCTTTATTGCGAACTTTAGCCTGCTTTGCCTTGGGATTTGCCTCTTGCCCGTCAACAGGCTAGAAGCCTGTTCCACGACCCAAGAAAATTTGTAACTCAACTAACGCGATCGCCCTAAAGTGGTGATATACAGTACGGCTTCATCATTGGGAATACCGAGAACTTCATTAACTAGATCGTCAAAGAACCCCGCAATTCCACTTACTCCCAAACCTAGCCCGATCGCCGCCAAGTTCAATCTCTGTCCTAGATGTCCAGCATCCATGTGTAAATAACGATAAGCGCGATCGCCATATTTCTCGACTGCTTTTTGCAGATCGGCAGTATGGAAAACTACGGCTCCTGCATCACGCCCTAACTCTTGACCGAGGCAGAGATAATGCAATTCATCACGGAAGTTCTTAAAGCGAATTTGGCGCAACTCTTGAGTTTTGGGAGCGTAATAATAACAACCTTCCTCTAAATCTTCCACACCTGTAACCGCCACAAAAGTCTCAATATTCTCATTTTTAATAAGAAGATTCTATTTATCTATTTTGATTTTTAGATTTCATTAAATTATAAATTAATTTGTCACTTACAGATATATTTTCAGTTTAGTGGATTGTATTCACACAATAGATTATTAATAAGATTGCGCTCAGATCCTTCTAGTATTTCCCAATCCTTACGCTGCTCTAGTTTAGTTAAACTATCATACATTATTTCCACATCCGATTGAGTCCGCGCATTTTCTGTGAATTCTTTGAGTTGATCGTAGATTTGCTGTTGCGTATATTCTCTGGTTAATGTCTCAGCGATCGCTCTGCGAGTTTTGCCTAACATTTTGTTATTGAATAGATACTGCTTGTTGGCATAGGTCACGACTTTGAGCGCAATCGCTAACAATAATATTTTCCAAGCTTCATGAAATTCTTGGGTTGGCATAATGTCATCTAAACTGCGATTTTCAATGTTTATGCGATCGCCTACTCTGTCATAGCAAAGGCGATAAAATTCGATGCTGCTTAAGAAATACAAAGGAAAGCCCATATGTCTGCCCAACAAAGTCAAGCTATGACGATCGTCACTTTCACAAGTAGTAATATTTTGGCGAAGTTGTCGTAAGGAGTTTAATATTTCATCACTTCCGTCATTATTCCTCCATAAGGTTAAATCTTGAGGATTAGTAACAATGCGATCCATATCTGTATGAAATAGTTGAACTAAAGGTTGTGAAACTCTATAAAACTTTCTCAAAATCACATCAGCATCATTTGAAAGCAGAAATTCAGAATGCCCATTTAAAACATCCATTAAGGAATATTTAGAAAGATGTTCAAATTTCTCTTTTGTATAAGTTTCTATATTTGACTGAAATAGATTAGAGTTCATTGTCAAAACCCGCGATCGCGAAATTTCCTTTTCCGTAAATAAACTAGCAGTGCGATCTATGTCGGGAAATAGCTTTGTGTAAACTAAGTCAATATCTTCAGTAGAGATAATACTACTACGAACAACTGATTCAGGAATATCAATGCTTTGAATTTTTTGTTCCAAGTGATTACGCAGTTGACGTAACCAATCCAATGTCCGAGTAAGGCTAGCCGCTAATCTTTGAGCAGATGAAATTGCGACATCGGCAACATCGGCACGAATTCTTTGTAAGTAAATATCAAATTCAAATTTAAGTTGCTCGTTATGAATTCGCCGTAATTGCGTTGCTGCTGCTTTAAAACTACGTTGGCTATTTTTTAATTGGGTGTTGGCTTGCTTTACTTCGTCATTTACTGCTATCAGATTTTTGATAAATGCCACAAACCAAACAGCTAAAGCAATTCCTGAAATAAGCCATATCAAACCACTGATTACTCCCAAGAAACCCGCAATGGCGGCGGCGATCGCTAACACTCCTGCAACTAAAACGATCCCCCCTAAATAGAACACTAAATATAGCACTAAAAAAGTACGCTTACGCTCCAAAGCATCATCTAAACGATCGCGACATCTTTCACAATCTTTTTCTTTGGCATATAGATCCTTCTCCGCACGCTCAATCTCTTGTCTAAGTTTCTCTTCTTTCTCAGAGATCGCAGTTTGACGATTTCGTCTTGCCGTAAACTCTTCAGACTCGATCGTAATTTGTAGTTGTTGCCATACCTCCAAAAATTCGGCTCGTTTCAGCAAAACTTTCTGCGATAAGCTGATTTCTTCGACTTCCTGTTCCTCGACTTCTTCCAGATCGGTTAATTGATTAATTTCTTGATCTGAAATTTCACTAGAATTTTTCTGAGCCTTACTATCAACCTGAGATTGCCAATTGTCAGTAATACTTTTAGCAGAAAGCTCTGTAAAAAGTAGATTTTTTTCTGCGTCTTCTAGCGAAACAAGCTCAACCCTTAACTCAGCAATACGTTGCAAAGATTTTTCTGACTGTTCTCGATTGATTGTGATCCCTAAAGTGCTATCCAGACTTAGGGTTAATTTACGTCTATTTACAACTAGATTCTGAGGCTCTTCACCTAAGATATCTGCATTTCCAACAATTGTGGAATCAACTAAAAGATCTAAAAATTGCGATACTCGATCTAATCCAGAATCTAGAGAATCTGACTGTTCCTTAACTGAATCTTCTAATAGTTGATTAATTTTAGTCTTCGCTAAAGTGCTTGACTCTTCCGCAACCGTCTTAAATCCCAATAATTTTCGCTCACGAAATATTTGCTTTTGATTATTAAGATTCTGCACAAAGTTTTCTGTAAGTCCCAAACTAGTACAGGCTGGCTGAAGTAACAAGACACTAACCACGGAACTTCCATTTAA
>JBAXTW010000195.1:0-6557 GCA_037129985.1 Pseudanabaena sp. ELA645
TATTACCAATTTCTTCCTTTGGCTCACCTCCCCGAAACACCTATTGAGCCTTAAAAGATTAATCGATTATATTCCTGAAATAATAATTCCTTTAATAACTGGAGTTAGTTCAACAATCCTTGTCGTATTTAATTTAATCCCTAACAAATTAAACATAATTTCAAACTTTGATGCACAATTTACAGCTTTTATGTTGCACTACATTGGATTTAAAGTTCAGCGACAGGGACCAATAATTTCTCTGTCAAATGGTTCTGTTGAAGTGTTTCCTCCTTGTTCTAGTATCGCTCCATTGGCAACAATCCTTCCAATGTTAACTATATTTTTATTTATTTATCATGCAAGTAGAACCAAGAAAATATATGTTTGTATCAGTGTGATTTTATGCACTATTTTTCTCAATGCGATTCGAATTTCTTGGCTAGCAATCATATTAAATCAGGGTGATACTTCTGGGTTCGAATACTGGCACGGAGGTGAAGGAGTTGGCATTTTTTCAAATTTAATAGTCTTTTTCGGAGCTGGATTATCCTACCAAATATTAAATTACTCTCCAAAAATTGATCGTCAAGATTAGTTCTTCGAGGAAATATTTAAACTAAAATATAGTATGTGCGAGTATACCTAAAATGCTTTCTAAATCTTTGGGCTATAAAAAGCTGAAAATCGCTAAAATTCAATCATCTAAAAAGTATTTTTTAATTATTGCTTTTACTTCGTCCATAATTTCTATTGGCATTTCTCTATTTATCCCAAGATATCAGGATCGCCCGAAATTCAAATTACCTGATCAAGTTTCTCTGTCTGAGTGGCGATCGCTATCCAGTGAGGATCTTTCTCCATTATTACAAAGCCCTCAAAATACTGAGGTGTCTGATGCAAGAAGGTATTTTTATACTTCATCCGCACAAGATACGCTAAGAATTGATGCATTGTATATAAATGGATCGGCTGTAATCCCAAAATCTCTTGAAATATTAAATTTACGATATTCAATAGATAGCCTAAATATTCGGCATCAAAAAACGATAGGACATTATGCCTTGTTTAATGATCAAGATCGAGTGTATTTATCCAGTTGTATTAATCCTCGTGGATTATCAACTGTTACTCAAGAGCAGTTAACTAACAATCGCAATTACTATGACTTTACGCCCGATCGCATAGCTACCTATTTGCTTGGCGTGACTTATATAAGAGATAATCGTTGTTTATTTACAATTATGTCAGTTCCATTAGAAAAAGCACAAATTAGTAATCTAAACAATAACTCACTAGATAATGCTTATCAAAAACTAGAAAAAGCATGGACTAATTGGTATCAAAAATGGGAAAATAATTTTCCGAACAGATAATACAACCTATCATTAAATAGGTATGCGCAGTTGAAATGCAGCAACCTATTATTGAGAAAATATCGCTAAATTAGAGGCAGTAATTAATGTTGATGTTTGAAGACGAAATGCATCCACTTGTAGGTAGACAGACCCTTTTTGTCTTGAGAAGTTTGGGGTATTGTTTAATATTTTTGTTCCTGTTAGATTTTGCTTCACTTTTAACTCCTCCCAAATTTACCGATGCAAGTTGGGAATTAAATCTATTCGGTCAAGTAATTGAAAGAATTCCACTTTTGCTATTATCTTTCCCATTAGCACTATTTGGTGAATATAATCAGAGAAACTCGAAGGAAAAGCTGGTCTTAAAAATTGTTTCTTGGCTGACTATGGCGATCGCAATACTTCTAATTTTCGGTATTCCATTAACTGTCGTAAATACAGTTCGTGTACAAAATACTCAACAAGCCGAGTTATTGGCAAATGTCACAAAACAAAATGTTCCTAAGCAGGAAGTTTTTAATCGATTAAGCAAAGCAGAAAGTGATAGTGAGATCATTGAAGTTTTAAAAATGCTTAATCCTCAGCAGGGATCAGCTATTGAGAAAATACCTGATCCTAAGACGGTTAAGACAAAACTTTTAGACGAACTTAAAGAATCAATCACAAAAATGGATTCAGATCTAGCCGCTCAAAAAAGAAAAGTTTCTTTGTATCTTTGGAAAAATTCCGTGAAATGGATCATTGCTGCTTTGGTATCTGCGATATTTCTAATATATATTTGGAATCAATCAAAATGGTCTAGGATCAATCTAACTACTTCAGATTAATAGAAACCAAAAAGATTGATTCGTTGGCGAATCAATCTTTTTGCTGTTTATATTTAATTGTGGCTAAGTATTTATATATGTACACGAATGCACAAATATAAATCTAAGTAGCTAGGCATAATATAGCCCTGTGAAATATTATTTTCTTAGTCAGCGTGACAAAGCGTACATTGGGAAACTCTTTAATAACCCCTTCAAGCTGTGCAAAATACTCTTCAATCATCTTAGTTCGCTAAGCTGGACTTGGTTTTGACAGAGCATTTCCTTGTAAGAAGCTTTGATGAAACTGAGCAGATGTCATATTATATTTTTTTCAAAATCATCTAAATCTAGTCGCAGATTCAGAATCCCCTTTTGTAATTCAGAAACTTGGTAAGCAATAATATTTAGGGCAAATGCTTCTGTATCTTGCACTTGACTGAGAATTTTTTTTAGTTTTCGTTCTGTTTGTGGTTGCACAGATAGCTGAAAATCTAGCATATTAATCTCTATCTTCGTATTTATTCACAATCAGTGCTAGTAAGTATAACAAATAAATTCTGTCAAACTTAAATCTCGTATTGATTGAGAAGTAGGCGATCTCTTGTTTGCCTAAAAAAGTGATGTGACTAGCGATCGCCACAGGTTAAAATATTCATTGTTTGTATAATCAACAGCATCTGCTATCGCAATTTTTGTGATTTTTTAGAATCGCGTCAGATAAAACTATGACAAATGCAATTTTTTCTAAACTAATAGTTGGGGTTGCCTCACTGGGGGCGTTATTCAGTACTGTATTTTTTGTGCCAGAGGCAATCAACACACAAGCGCAAGTCCAAATTCCATCAGCAACAATTTTGGCGCGATCGCCGATCTCTCAATCCGTCAAAATCAATGAAAAACATATCTTTGAAGGAGAGATTAATCGTAGAGGTTTAGCTGTCGGCTATCACCATCGGGCAAATGGTAAAGATTCTGCTAGTGCCAGATTGGAGAAAATCATCTCTAATCCCAATGCTCAGGGGCTCTATGTCGGCAAGGTACAGATTCGCAACTCTAGCAATGGTCAATGGCTAAGCAAATCAGCACCTTCCAGTTTCTTCCCCGATCGCTGGTCGCGCAATCAAGTTCTATCAGAAATTCGCGGAGCTTTTGCTAATGCACCTAATCCATCGGCTGAACCTTGGCAAGGGACATCTCCCAGTGGGATTAGAATCTCTGGCTATTACAATCGCAGCACCAACACGATCAATACCGCTTATCCAATTTACCGTCGATGATTAAAATTAGATTTTATCAAGATCCCGAAGGTTATTTTAAAACGGATACCGATCTTCAACATACTTTGTTAGGTCAATATTTTGAAACAGAAATCCAAGGTATTCCTGAAGTTTGTCAAGAAGTTTTGGATGATATCAAAGTAGTTGAGCAAGGCGATCGCCCTTTGATAGAGGGTATTGGTAATGCTTACGGACTCAAAATCACAGCCCAAACCGCAACGATTTGGAGTGAATTTACAGAAATGGAATTAACTTTAGAGATTCCGTTACCCGCTTTCAAACAAGCTCTAGAAGATTGCCTGAAAGCTTGTGGAGCTAACTAATTTCGTGATCGCTTTTTCCATAAACGATAACCAATAAACGAGGCGATCGCGATCAACACACCGAAAACAACAACTTTACTGATGGGATCAATGTAATCTTCAACCAATTTGTAATTTTTGCCCAAGAAATAACCTGCATAAGTTAGCAAAGTCACCCAACCAATCGTGCCGATTGTGGAATAAACAAAGAATGGGAGCAGTGGCATTTTGCTAATTCCTGCGGGAATCGAAATCAATGTCCGAATGCCAGGAACAAGACGACCAACCAAAACAGCCGTCGAACCATGTTTTTGAAACCAGTCTACGGATTTAGCAATATCCTTGTCAGAAATGCCAATCCATTTCCCATAACGATTTGCCAAAAACTCTAATCTTTGCTGCCCCAGCAACAAACCCGCGTAGTACCAAGGAATCGCGCCCAAAATCGTGCCAATAACCCCAGCCGCGATCGCAGGAATGATTTGGATTTGTGTATTTGGGAACGTGGCGGTATAGCCTGCAAGCGGCATAATCAACTCTGAGGGAATCGGCGGAAACAGATTCTCTAAAAACATCAGCAAACCAATCCCCAGATAGCCGAGGGAATTCATGGTATTGGTAATCCATTCCTGCATATTGTTAGCTAAGTTAAGATAGGATGGGAAAATAGAAATAATCGAAAAATATAACCAAAAGTTGCGGCGCACGCGCAGCCCACGCCACAACTTTTGGGATTTTATTTATACTTTGGTAAAAATAGTAGCAAACTTGGCGATCACAAAGATCGATAATGAGCATCTTAGGATTTACGGTTAAAATCTAGGGATTGATTGTAATTTGTAGTTTGCTTGCTCTCCACCCGCTTCCACCCAATACAATTGGGTTTAATCGATCATGAAAAAGTCTTTTGTTAATCGCACCTTACAAGTTGCTTCCGCCGTGACAGTTTATGCGGCGATATCTGTATGGTCATCTACAGCCCAAGTGCATATTGTTGCTAATGCTATTACTAGCTTAAATTCACTGTTGGTAATTTTGGCGATCGCCGTAGGTTTGCCCTACTTTTGTTTCAATGTTTTGGCAAAACTCTACACGCCGCCAAAATCATTGGATTTAGGTGACCCATCACGGCGTAAATCAACAAAGATTGGTCAAGATGAAATTCAAGTGACCGATCAAGATTTAGAATCTATGCAATACCGTGGAACTCGTTACAATCATGAAGATATCCCGACTGCGAACAATGCCGAGAATCAGCCTAGAGAGAAGCCTGTGATCAAATATCGAGGAGCCAGCATCACCAGCAGTTTAGAAGAAACTTCTCAAAATCAAACAGAATCTTTCGCTTCCGAAAGAGAATCGCAAAAATCCGCCAAGCCCAAGGAGAGAATTAAATATCGCGGCTCCTATGTAGATTAGGATACAATGGGCAATTCATCAATTGCCCCTACATTCTTTTGCGTAAGTTAGTAAGTTTAGGAATTATGAAATTTAGAACTAGTAAACGTCCGATCGCGATTACCATTCTTGTCAGTGTCATGATTGGGACAAGTGCTTTGTTAATCGGCGATCGCCTACTTAATTTTTATATCTATCGTTTACTGGAAGGCAATACGCCGATCGCTGATAGCAGTTCTATTAACCTACAATTAGTTTCAGGGATGGCTTTCTTAGGCTTCGGCATAGTTCCGATTTTATTAGCAGTTGGATTATGGAATTTGAAATCTTGGGCAAGAGTTCTCAGTATTTTTATGTTTAGCTCAATCTTATTCCCTGCGATCGCCACATATTTAAATTGGATCTCGCCTCCATCAGCGTCAAAACTTATAGCAATTCCTACGGTTCTCGATGATGTGTTTAGTGTTGATCAAGGTGAACCAATCTCACGATTGATGATGTTAAATCCTTATATAGCAGTTAGCAGCGCGATCGCACTGGCGATTTTACTAACCCCTGCGATCGGTAAAACATTTCGCCATCATTCATAAAAGTGCATAAGCCCTCACCCCTAGACCCTCTCCCAAAAAGAGAGAGGAGAACAAGAAAATCCAAAAACGATTCTTACTCCCCTTCTTCCTCTCTGGGAACCCTTAATGGGAGAGGGGTCTGGGGGTGAGGGTTCCACGTAACATGAGTAATTAGATTTATAGTGCTAGCTCTACCAAAATTCCAACTCGACTATCATAAATTAGAGGTGATCGCCTCCACTCAATTTGGGTTCCCAATCGCAAATTATTGGTAATTGCATAGCTCGTAGAAAGCATAGTTGTACTCATTTCTAGATGACCGGTGGGATCAGTAAAAGTATGACTCAATCGTAAATTAGAACTATTGGGAGATAGGACTAAAATCCCTTGCAAGCCAATATCCAATCCAGAAATTTGAGGTCGATCGAGTTGGTTGAATTGACGATAACCGACAATTGGTGCAAGATTCCAATAGGAACCTAAAGGCAAAACATAGTAGCGAAGATTAGCCTGAATTTCACTTTCACGACCACTCAACTCAGCCTGATAACTACCACTCACAGTCAAAGGCGACGAACCCACAAACAAATCTTCAACTCCAGCCTCAATTCCCAATGAATTATTTCGTGATATCAGCCCCACCCGCAATTTTGAATTAAAGCTCGGCGTATTATAAATATCCTCCAACAGATCAGGTGGATTTTCTAACCAACGCCGCAATACGGGACTACTATCGATCACCTGGCGCTCAAGTTCTAGCTCTTTGAATTGATCTCGGACTCGGCGCGAGATTTTGACATCACCATAGGCGGCGCTACAAATGCCTAAATATGAAATTACAGCCAAAGCGATCGCCCAGTTTTTT
>JBAXTW010000196.1:0-6537 GCA_037129985.1 Pseudanabaena sp. ELA645
GTGCAAATTAATGAATGTCATTTGCATTAAGAAAATCAGCGAACGGTAAGTTACTGATGTTGCGTGGAGCGCAGATGATGAATCTCTTGCTACTAGCGTGACAGGGCAAGCACGGGGGCATTGCCCCTATCTGAATAATTAATGTTCTGTAGGGGCTGCGCCCCCGTGCCAGCCCTCAACATTGAGGATCGCAAGAATTACTTCCACGTAACATCTATGATTACTGGAAGTCGTTAACGTTTTTTGTCCAGTCCTCCATAAAAGGCATCGCCGCCGCAAGGGTCAAATCGTACTTAAGTGGTGTGATGGCAATGTAATTATCGCGAATTGCTTGAATATCGGTATCTGGTTCCGCTTCTTCTTCAACAATTACACCTGACAGCCAGTAGTAGGTTTTGCCACGGGGATCGATGCGCTTCTCAAATAAATCCTTATAGCGACGAATTCCTAGACGAGTGACCACGGCTCCACAGATATCTTGCTCTGGGATTGCAGGAATATTTACATTGAGTAAAATTGCTTCGCCAAGGGGATAATCAGCGATCGCTTTCACCATTTTCTTAGCAAAATTAGCGGCGGCGCTAAAGTCTAAATGGGCAAAACTAGTCAAACTAAAGGCAATACTAGGAATTCCTTCTAAGACCCCTTCCATCGCAGCGGATACCGTTCCAGAGTAAAGAACATCGGTTCCCAAATTTGCACCGCGATTAATGCCTGATAAAACTAGATCGGGGCGATCGCTTAACAGTGCGTCTAGAGCTAATTTCACCGTGTCAGATGGTGTGCCTGAACAAGCCCAAGCGTCAATTCCCGCAGGATAAATACCTGAAATTTGATCAACTCGTAAAGGCTCTTGCAAGGTCAGGGCGTGACCTGTAGCCGATCGCTCACGATCTGGGCAAACAACGGTAATCCGATGCGAACTATCGCTTAGGGCTTCAGCCAAGGCTCTGACCCCAGGGGCATAAATGCCATCGTCATTACTAATCAGAATATTCATATAATTATTACCCATGTAAGTGAGGTTGCGCCCCTAGGGGCGCAACCTCACTAACTTACGTCCCTTAGAACCAATTGCGATCGCTAATTGCTAACTGCATTTTACTAATCGCTTCATCCACAGAAATTGCACCAAGTTCGCCATGCTTGCGACTACGGATACTCAGAGTGCCAGCTTCGACCTCCTTTGCACCAATCACCGCCATGACAGGAATCTTTTCCATCTCCGCTTTACGGATTTGTTTCGCCATGCGATCGCCGCTATGGTCTAACTGCACCCGCAAACCTGCGGATTTCATTTTCGCAGCAACTTGTTCCGCATATTCAATTTGCAGGTCAGACACGGCAATTAGTTTAACCTGAACTGGTGCTAGCCAAAGGGGGAAGTCCCCTGCGTAGCTCTCAATTAGAACACCGATAAAACGTTCTACAGAGCCAAACAAAGCGCGGTGAATCATGATTGGTTGATGACGCGCACCATCATCACCGACATATTCCATCTCGAAGCGATCGGGCAGATTGAAATCTAGCTGAATCGTGGAACATTGCCAACGGCGACCGATCGCATCTTCGATTTTGATATCGATCTTTGGTCCATAGAAAGCACCGCCGCCTTCATCGATCACATAGTTCCAGCCCTTCTGATTGAGCGCCTGTTTGAGTGCCTCAGTGGACTTTTCCCAGATCTCATCGGAACCAACGTATTTTTCGGGACGGGTAGAGAGATTGATCTCATAATTCTCAAAGCCAAAGGTGGAGAGAATCAATTCCGCAAGATTGAGAACGCCAAGAATTTCTTCCTCAATTTGCGCCTCAGTGCAGAAGATGTGAGCATCATCTTGAGTAAAGCCGCGCACACGCATCAAACCATGCATGGTTCCAGAGCGCTCATAGCGATAGACTGTACCAAGTTCTGCGTAGCGAATTGGGAACTCTTTGTAAGAATGCAAAGTGTCTTTATAAATCAACACATGGAATGGACAGTTCATCGGCTTAAGCTGATAAACTTGATGCTCCACTTCCATCGGCTGAAACATACTTTCGCGATAGAAGTCGTTATGTCCTGAGATTTTCCACAGGTCAAGGTTTGCCATGTGAGGAGTGGTAACAGCCTCATAGCCATTTTTAGTATGAGTATCTTTCCAGAAAGTCTCGATCGTGTTGCGGATAATCGCGCCGCGTGGATGCCAGAATACTAGCCCGCCGCCAGCCTCTTCTTGAATACTGAATAGTTGTAAATCTTTACCAATGGTACGGTGATCGCGGCGCTTTGCTTCTTCGAGCATCGCATGATAGGCAAGAAGCTGTTCAGGGGTTTCCCAAGCCGTGCCATAAATACGCTGAAGCATCGGATTTTTTTCGTCACCGCGCCAATAGGCTCCTGCAATACTCTCTAGGGCGAAAGCATCGGGATTAATATCGCCAGTACTGTCGAGGTGAGGTCCCGCGCACAAGTCCCACCAAGGTTGTTTTTCTAGTTTCTCAGGATCGCCGATAAAATAACGGCTAATGTTCTGCCCTTCAGGAATGGCAGCTAATAATTCAATTTTGTAAGGCTCATTTAGTCTTTCGATTTCCGCAAGCATCTCAGGACGAGGCAGTTCCTGACGCACAAGAGGCTGATTCCACTTGATGATCCGCTTCATTTCCTTGGCGATCGCCTTGAGATCACTGGGGGTAAAATGCTCTTTGCGATCGAAGTCGTAATAAAAGCCATTCTCAGTTGCAGGGCCGATAGTCACCTTTGCATCGGGATATAACTTTTGGACTGCCATTGCCATGACGTGGGAGCAAGTGTGGCGAATCCGCGCTAGTTTTTCGGTATCGGCTTGCCGCAGGATATCACTAGGTTTAATATCACTAGGTTTGCTTTCGCTGGGCTTTACTGCAACTGCATCCATAACTTGATGTCGTGACCTTTATTAATTTACAAGATTTACAAGAGTTACAAAAATTTTACTTTGAGTGTACCATCTTAACTTTTTTTGCTGAGATTGCGATCGCTATGCAAAAGTGCAAAAAAAACCTAGATAACTATCCCTGATAAATTGTCTACCGCCCCTTCGACAGCGATCGCCTTTATTTTTTTACTCAGTCTATAGTAGTGTTATCACATAAAAATCTTATGCAGTCTTAAATATGCCCAGTCTCAGCCTTAAGCCATCGCACAAGCCAATCAAGAATTACTATGAAGCTTTGGATCGCTATGGCAAGTTGGGAATAGTCCATGAAGGGGCGGTGCTGTCGGCTTTTCAACAGTTGCTAGAGTCTTGTGGACGGCAGTTTGATTGGACTTTGGAGCAGCAATTTGCGATTAAGCGATCGCAAAAACAACCAATTCGCATTGATGGGGCATTAGTAGATATATATCATTTACCGAGAGCATATTGGGAAGCGAAGGATAGCAAGGATGATCTGAAAAAGGAAGTTCAGAAAAAGTTTGCAGTTGGCTATCCTAAAGACAATATTATTTTTCAGCAGCCAAAACGCGCCATTCTTTATCAGGATGGCAAGTTGGTGATGGATGTGGACATTACCAAGGATCAGGAATTGGTAGATGTGGTGCGCCAGTTTTTTGAATATCGTGCGCCTGCGATCGCCCAATGGGAAAAGGCGGCTGAGGAATTTGGCGATCGGGTAAAGGATCATGCTACGGCTTTACTGGAGCTAATTCGCGTACAGGAGAAAACTAACAAAAAGTTTATCGATGCATTTGCGGCGTTTATGTTGCTTTGCCGTCAGTCGATTAATCCGAATTTGGCGGAGTCGGCAGTTGAGGAGATGTTGATTCAGCATTTGCTAACGGAACGGATTTTTCGGAGTGTGTTCAATAATCCTGATTTTGCTCAGAGAAATATTATTGCGGTTGAGATTGAGAAGGTGATTAATGCCTTGACTTCTAAGCATTTCAGCCGAGCTCATTTTTTGAGTAGTTTGGATCGGTTTTATGGGGCGATCGAAGAAACCGCCGCTACGATTGATGACTTTTCGCAAAAGCAGAATTTCTTAAATACCGTCTATGAGAAGTTCTTTCAGGGCTTTTCGACAAAGGTGGCGGATACGCATGGGATTGTGTATACACCGCAGGCGATCGTGAATTTCATGGTGAAGAGTGTGGAGGAGATTTTGCAACGGGAGTTTGGCAAGTCTCTGGTGGATAAGGGTGTGCATATTCTCGATCCGTTTGTGGGTACGGGAAATTTCATCATGCGGGTGATGCGCGAGATTGCGGAAATCCAGAAGTCGGCTTTGCCTCACAAGTATGAGCATGAGTTGCATTGCAATGAGGTGATGTTGCTGCCCTATTACATTGCTTCGATGAATATTGAGCATGAGTATTTTGAGCAGACTGGGAAGTATGAGCCGTTTGAGGGGATTTGTTTGGTTGACACCTTTGAGGATCAGCGTATTGAGCAGTTGGGTTTGTTTACGCCTGAGAATATGAAACGGGTAGAAAGACAAAGGGAATCAGATTTGTTTGTGGTGATTGGGAATCCTCCGTATAATGTGGGGCAGTTGAATGAGAATGATAACAATAAGAATCGTAAGTACACAACTAAAAACAAGACGGGGATTGACGATCGCGTAGCGGCTACCTATGCCAAAGCTTCAAAGGCGACTTTAAAAAACTCTCTTTCCGATCCCTATGTAAAAGCAATTCGTTGGGCTTCGGACAGAATCGGCGATGAAGGAGTAGTTGCTTTTGTGACCAATAACAGTTTTATTGATGGGATTGCGTTTGATGGGATGCGCCAATATTTAGAACAGGAGTTCGATCAAATCTATGTATTTGATTTAGGTGGTAATATTCGTAAAAACCCTAAATTGTCAGGCACAACTCATAATGTTTTTGGCATTCAAGTTGGGGTAAGTGTTAATATTTTTGTAAGAAGAAAAGTAGTAGATGAGGAGTAAATAATTTGCCAGCTAGAGATTCCATTCATGAAACTGTAAAAGAAGCAGTTATTAAAGATGGATGGGAAATTACTGACGATCCCTATGTTATTTCCTATGGCGATCGCTTTTTGTTTGTCGATCTTGGTGCAAGTGGTTTTATTGGTCTTCAGCAAGGAAATAAACAAATTGCCATCGAAATTAAACAATTTCGGGGTCAGTCTCAAGTTAATGATTTAGAGCAAGCGATCGGGCAGTATTCTTTGTATCGCATATTGCTCAATCAGATTGACCCAGAGCGTGATCTGTATTTGGCAATTTCCGAGGCAACTTATAGCGATATATTTAATGAACCAATTGGTAAACTAGCGATCGCTGAAATTCCGTTAAAACTTGTTATCGTAAATCTAAATACTAAGGAGATAACTCAATGGATACCATCAAATCCTACCAATCAGTAATCAAGCAAGTAATTAGTGAATATGCTAAGCTCCGTCCGTCTCATGGCAATATTCACTTAGAGCCGATATTTGATGATGTGAATAGTCGCTATGCATTAATGCAATTTGGTTGGGATCGGGATCGGCGTGTGCGTGGTAATTTGATCTATGTAAGTATCAAGGATAGGCAGGTTCTAATTGAGTATGATGGAATTGAGTCTGGAATTACTCAAGATTTGATACAGAAAGGGATTCCTGAGCGAGATATTGTGCTTGCCTTTTTACCTGAATTTCAAGCGGTTGGTGTGAAATGAGTACAAAAAGGTTTCAATTTCGGCTTGAGCCATGATCATGCGATCTATTCAGTTTTGGGGGTAATCCAAACGTACTTCCAAGCATATTTACAATGGGTTTGACATCCAAGTTGAGGTAAATGTTCGCTCATACAGGGATTTGGGTGAAAGCCCTACTTCATCAAAAAGTCACACTTTGAAACCACAAGGGTTTAAGTTAGATCGTTTAATTGGCTTCACCTGCTTACCCATATGAGCGTAAATGTTAATATGTTGGTGAGACATTTACAATAGTTGCGTACATAAATTTTTTTAGGAGTAAACTATAATGCAGATTGCTTTAAGACCAGAACAAGAAATGTTTGTTTTAGAAAAAGTCAATCAAGGAGTTTATGGAAGTCCTGAAGAACTCTTTGCTTTGGCGTTTCAACTCTTAGAGGAACATGAGTTAAAGAAGCGAGAAGATGAACGCAAACAACAAGAAATTGAGCAAGTTCGTCAAAAAGTTCTTGCAGGAATGGAAGATGTTCAACAAGGAAGAGTTGTTGATGGCGAAGTTGTGTTTGAGCAGTTAGAAGAACGTTTATCTAAAAAAGCTCAAGAGAAATTTGCTTTGTTTTTATCGCAATTACCTTACGTCAGTGATGAAGAACAGGCAGATATTGAGAAATATATGAATGTATCACCTAATTTCGACAGATCGGAGTATGTAGATATGACTGACTGGGTGCGAAATGAAGCTAATCTTTAGTAAAAGCGCAATCAAGTTCCTCAATAAGATCTTAGAGAAAGACAATAAAAGGGTCAAGAGCAAAATTTTTGATTTGCTTGATTTAGCAGCAAGCTCTGATTCAATAAAATTCTTGCTGTAAATAATTCGTTGATGGAAAAGTAGGGTATAACAAGAAGTA
>JBAXTW010000197.1:0-6506 GCA_037129985.1 Pseudanabaena sp. ELA645
TTCCCCCTTCACGCTTTTTCCTAGGTATACCCACCTTTTCAAACAGCCTCTAAGAGAAATAGTCTCTTTTATGCCAACATTTCCACAATTAATGGCTCTGCTACAAGAATCTGTGCAGAGAGTCTCGAAACCTGCGGAATATTTGCCGATCGGTAATTTGTTACTCTCAAAATTACAGCATCTTTATCCAGATGGTTTTGATGCGATCGCTCCGTCTCCATCACCTAATCAGCAGCAATTACTTGATAACAAGTTACTTAATAATCAAGCCAATAAATCTAGTTCTCGCTCGGCTATTCCTGAAAAATCCAAAACGCCCTTTGATCCGAAAATTGCTAGTGATTTGTTTGATTTACGCATGGAATTGATGCGGTTCACTAATTCTATGCGAGCCAAGATTTTATTGTTTTCCACACTCTATTATCCCTTTAATCCCGATCGCGATAATTGGCAGGACTTACGCAGTCATGGTCTAGATGAATTACTTAGACGATTGTTTTATGTTTATCCATCCTTTGCTGAAGCTGACAATGCGATTTGGCAAATGTCGCGATCGCTAAGTGAGCCAAGTGCGTATGAGCAATCGGCTAATTATATTCTCCAAGCCATTAAAACTCTCTACGATCAACTCGAATCAAGGTCGATGTCTCATCCCACTGAGCGGGCGGCTCTGTCATTTGACAATATCGATTTTACGCAGGCTAACGCTTTTCCTAACACTAGTGATGATGATGAGACTTGTCAGTTTATGTGAAACTTGCTGGTGAAACTATCGAAAGTCTAGGAATCACGGTAATATTATTTCTGGAAGTTTAAGGGGTAAAAGCGATCGCCCTCTTGTCCCACTGCAACAAATTGGTTTTGGTGGACAAGATACCCTGCGCGGCTACCGTCAAGATTTATTACTCGGTGATAATGGAGCCGCCCTATCCGCAGAGTTGCGAATTCCTGTTTAGCGAGTTCCTGAAGTAGAAGGGCTTTTGCAAATTGCACCATTTATTGATTCCACAATGGTTGGGACAAGTTCACGCGAAGCGAATCCATCTCAAAATCTATTGGTTGGCACAGGTTTAGGATTACGTTGGCAGATGGGCAATCGCATGACTGCGCTGTTAAATTATGGGATTCCGCTTATGAATGTATCTAAGTAGTCGTAAGACTTGGCAAGAAAATGGAATTTGTTTCTCGGTCATTTACAATTTGTTTTAGATTATAGGAATTGACAATATGTTTAAATTCATGCCTTTTTTGACTCTCCCTCAGCCTGATCTGGCGTAAGATTGCGATTCCTTCTCATCTGACGCTCTACGATTTTAGTTCGGCAATTCTCGAAGCCTTTAACTTTTATAACGATCATCTCCATCAATTTACCTACAAAGATTGTCAAGGCTTCGTTAAGACTATTAATCATCCCTATACTCAACATGGTGACGGAGATGGCTTTACCGATGAGATCTTGCTGAGAGATTGGCAAATTAATATCGGCGATCGCATTACCTATGTATTTGATTTTGGCGATTGGTGGGAGTTCAATGTAGTTTTAGAAAGTATTGATGAGCCTGATCCTAAGCTCAAAAAGGCGAAGGTAATCGATCAAAAGGGTAAAGCACCTAAGCAATATGAGGAATGAGTGAATCATAGAGATCGCTTACAAACCATACAATTCCTTAAACCAAGTCACAAATTTCTGAGCATTGGGATGTGTGGGATCGAGTATTTTCTCCATCACGGCTTGATGCAATTGCCGCCCTGGGGGATTTTGCCAAGCCAGCCAAGTGTAAATATTCGCTTTGTCAATCTGAAACGCTGTAAATTTTGCCCCTTGAGTTTTGGCGGCTTCGACCGATGATTGAGAAAACTGCCATAATATCTCGGTTTCATTAGGAATCATATATGCCAAGAACGTTTCGAGCATACCACTCTGTTTATTATCTGGCATCATCCAAATGCCAAACTTAATTCCATTAGGAGCGTCACAAATCAACCCATTTTCTGGTAGATCTGCGGGTAAATTAGGAACACTCTTAAGACAAGCATTTCTAATACTTTGCCAACGATCATCTGGTTTCTCATCTGCATCCAACACAATACCAAGTGCGGAACGTCCTGACTCTTGTAACTCAGTTGCAATCAGATCGGGATCGCTTAAATTTGAATAACCAACATTATCACGAATATAGACAATGGGATTTTTCTTAGTTCCCCAATCTATGCCATTTGCCTCGATTAGTTCTGGAATGACTCGAACTTCTTGTACGCCTTCTACCAGTAGAACATTCTTATGAATTAAAGCCATTTCTACCGCACCTCAATATTGCGTTCAGCAGCGATCGCAATTTGTCGCTCGGTGAAAACGATACTATTTTGCTTACCTTTTTCAATCCGATGAATGGTAATCCCATCTTCACTTGGATTTTCAGCATTGGCAATATCCGCTAAACTCTGCCAGCAGTCATTACTGTGGGTTGTTGCAAACACTTGAACGTTAAGACGCTTTGCAGTTTCCCATATCATTTTCCACATATCAGACATAACTGTAAAATGCAGTCCAGTATCAATTTCATCTACCAATAAAACTCCATCTTTCGCATTTACAATTGCTAAAGCAAGTCCTAACATCCGCCACATCCCATCACCCATACTACCAATTGGTATACGTTGAGGTTCGTCACTAAGTTGCACGATAAAGCCACTATGCAGTCCTTCATAGCGATACTTTCCAGAACTAAAACTTGCAATCCGCTTAAAACGAGGCTCAATTACTTGTAAAGATTCTATTACAATGTCTTCTTCTGGTGTAATTACAATACGCTCAAATAACTCAATCATTTTTTTAGATGAAAGAGAAGATGAATCTATAAATTGAGTTTTTGAAAGTGTGTTGTCATAACCTTGTTCCCACTCTGTTATTGTTTTCGCGTCAATAATAACAATATCATCTGGAGAAATTGGCAAAGACAACAACTCTATAATTGTATTTTTCAAACCATCTAATTGCGAAACAGATAGCATTTTTGAAAGTTTTAAAATAGAAATTGATCGTGATTCGTCAATTTGATTTTTCCCAAGAATAGAAATCTGAGCTTTTTCATTGATTCTATGATTACAAAAAAGGTGACGGACAGCCAAACGAATAACTCCATCTTCATTAGTATATTCGCTACGACCCATAACTATTTCTCCAAATAAGGCAGGATTTATTGGCAATTCAAACAATAATTGAAGTGCTTCTAAAATAGAAGTCTTACCACTGTTATTAGTACCAACAAGGAGATTTAACCTGCCAAGTTGTTGCATTTCAAAGGATGGGAAGCAACGGAAGTTTTCGATTTTGAGGGATTTCAACATAAGTGAATACCAGTTTATTAAGCACTGAAATACTTAGCAGTAGAATGATGCACAATTAACGCCGTGGTTGACTGTTCGGGATAGAGTTGTTCGCTCTCATCCATGACTAGATCAACGCGCTTCGCATCAAGTAAATCTAAAAGCTTGAACTGATCCTGCATATTTGGACAGGCGGGATAGCCAAAACTATAGCGAGAGCCATGATAGCGCTGAGCCAGAATATCGCGAATATTATCGGGATCTTCCGCCGCAAAACCTAACTCACTACGGATACGAGTATGTGTCCATTCCGCGATCGCTTCTGCCATCTGTACGGCTAGCCCGTGGAAATAGAGATAATCGGTGTATTGATTCGCTTTAAATAGACCCTGTGCAAATTCTGTGGCAATATGTCCGACCGTGACCGCTTGTAATGGCATTACATCTATAATTCCTGACTCCTTGGGTGAGAAAAAGTCAGCGATGCAGAGACGACGCAGCGACTTTTGGCGAGGGAAGACAAACGAGTTGATGGGTTTGGCTGCGGTAATATTATCAATATCTTTGGGATCGTAGAAATAGACCGTATTCCCTTCGGCTAGCACAGGGAAATAGCCATACACAGAAGTCGGAGCTAGTAACTTCTCATTGATGATGCGTTGTTTCCATGTTTCTAGGATTGGATAAACTGTCTCTTGCAAAAATGCATCATATTCCTCACGAGATTGATCTTGCGGTTTGCGGAATTGCCATTGCCCTGCAACTAAAGCTTGCATATCTAGATTCCAGAATAGATCTTCAAAGGGAATATCATCTCCTTGAAAAATCTTAGTTCCCCAGAAAGGAGGCGTGGGACGTGGGATATTTGTATCTACGGCTTCAGAGCGCACAATGTCGAGATAGCGTTCTGCTAAAGCCGCCTCTTTTTTAGCTTTTTCCTCTTCACAGGAAATGCTGTCAATAGCATCTGCTGACAAATCTGCGATCGCTAGATCTTCATCCAAAAAGCCTTTGGCATCTTCCCATTTACCTTCCAACTTCGCAGGCATATACTTGTCCATAAAGTTGAGGTCAGAGAAGGCATCTTTACCGTATACTACCCGCCCGTTATAGTTGTTCTGACAGTCTTGATAAACAAACTTTGGTGTCAGCGCCGCTCCACCGAGAATCACAGGCACAGTAATACCTCGGCGGTTAAATTCTTGGAGGTTATCTTTCATGAAAGCAGTGGATTTAACTAGCAATCCACTCATGGCAATGCAGTCAGCTTGATGTTCTTCATAGGCTTTGATGATATTCTCAACGGGCTGCTTGATGCCGATATTCACGACTTTGTAGCCATTGTTGGAGAGAATGATATCAACTAGATTTTTACCAATGTCATGGACATCGCCTTTAACTGTGGCAATCAAAAACACGCCTTTATTGGAGCCTTCGACCTTCTCCATGAATTGTTCTAAAAACGCAACTGCTGATTTCATGGTTTCCGCAGATTGCAGTACAAATGGAAGTTGCATTTGTCCAGAGCCAAACAATTCGCCGACGACTTTCATACCATCAAGTAAGAACTGATTGATGATCACAAGCGGATCGTAGTTTTTCATGGCTTCCGTGAGTGCATCATCTAAACCAATGCGATCGCCATCAATAATATGATTTTTGAGTTGCTCTTCAATAGGAGTGTCCGCTTTGTCAACTTTTACGCGCTTATTAGACACGCCTTCAAATAATGTTGTGAACTCGCCTAGTGGGTCGTAAGTGCAGATATCACCATCAAACTGACGCTCATCATAAATCAGTTGCCGCGCTACTTCTTTTTCGCGATCGCCAATGCGATTAAGCGGGACGATTTTACTCGCATTCACAATGGAAGAATCCATACCCACTTGCATTGCTTCATACAAAAATACCGAGTTGAGAACCACTCGCGAAGCAGGATTTAGACCGAAAGAAACATTGGAAACACCCAGCAATACATGGGTTTCAGGCATTGCTTCCTTAATGCGACGAACTGATTCGATTGTAGCAGAAGCATTTTGACGATCCTCAGCAATACCAGTGGAAATAGGTAGCGCCAAAGTATCAAAGAAGATCTCACTGGCTGGCATCCCCAGTTCTTCCGTTGCTTGTTTGTAAGCACGGGAGGCAATTTCAAACTTCTTGTCGGCTGTCCGCGCCATACCATCTTCATCAATTGTCCCGATGACGATACCAGCACCATATTGCTTGGCGAGACTAACCACTTTGCAGAAGCGCTCTTCGCCATCTTCATAGTTAGTGGAATTGAGAATACATTTCCCACCCGCTACTTTCAGCCCAGCTTCCATCTTTTCCCATTCGGTCGAGTCCAACATCAAGGGCAAAGTCACGTTAGTTACTAAACGCGAAACCAGTTCATGCATATCCCGCACGCCGTCGCGTCCAACATAGTCCACGTTCACATCGAGAATATGTGCGCCTTCCTTGACTTGTGACCTTGCGATCGCCACCAGTCCATCCCAATCTTCTGCATTTAATAAATCGCGAGTCTTCTTAGAGCCACTAGCATTTAATCTCTCACCGACAATCAAGAAGGAATTATCTTGAATATAGGGCTGAGAGCTATAAATGGAAGCCGCTGAAGGTACGACTAAAGGCTCACGGTGTTTAGTTTGGAGTGTTTTCGCTGCATCAGCCAGAGCTTTAATGTGAGCAGGAGTAGTTCCACAACAACCACCAATGATTTGGATGCCTAAGTCTTCAACAAAATGTTTGAGATGATCACGCAGATCGTCAGGCGTGAGCCGATAAAATGCTTGCCCACCAACGTTTTCAGGTAGTCCAGCATTGGGAACACAAGACACAACAAAGGGAGAATGGGCGCTCAAATAACGCATATGCTCGGTCATTTGATCTGGCCCCGTTGCACAGTTCAGCCCCAATACATCAATGTTGTAAGGTTCTAGAATCGTGACTACTGCGGAGATATCAGAGCCAACTAGCATTGTCCCTGTGGTTTCCATCGTCACCGAAACCATGACAGGTAGACGGACTCCACGCTTTGCAAAAAATTCTTCGATCGAACTTAATGTAACTTTGATTTGCAGAATATCCTGACAAGTCTCCACCAGCAATAAATCTGCACCGCCATCGTACAGCCCCTCGATCTGCTCGATAAATGACTGCTTCATGGTATCGAA
>JBAXTW010000198.1:0-6502 GCA_037129985.1 Pseudanabaena sp. ELA645
AATTAATCTTTCTAGATAATCCCATTTTACCTGCTCTCAAACCTGAGTAGTCACAATTCCACCTAATCGGCAACGCAAGGCAAAATCGTAGGCAAGACTATTCAATATACTGACTAGGGCAATACTTTCATATCCACTTTGATTAGGAGTAAGAACTGGGGCAGCATTACCACAAGGAAGTCCTAAAATACTTGCACAAACCATTGATCTAGCATTTGTAGATGAACCTATACCTAAGAAACCAATTTTCGGGATTTGACTAAAAGAGA
Organism: Pseudanabaena sp. ELA645; assembly: GCA_037129985.1. Taxonomy (GTDB): domain Bacteria; phylum Cyanobacteriota; class Cyanobacteriia; order Pseudanabaenales; family Pseudanabaenaceae; genus Pseudanabaena. Next base: position 270 of record JBAXTW010000198.1, read on the forward strand.
AATTGGTTACAGACATTAAGAATTGTGGTTCTATAACTTTTTCTGAGAATGGTATTTCTCTCCAGACTGCCCTTCTAGCATTTCCACTTACCCAACCCTTTTCACTAAAATCGAACTGCCCGATCATTCTGCCTTCATACAAAGGTAAAGCGATATCTTCTACATGCTCAATTTTGATGTAGTGGGTGCGATCGCTAGACAAAATCGCATCATCAGGAACAGTACCCGCTAACTCACACCAATCGCCCTTCAACCAATGTCCATACTCATCCGCACGATAGCCCTTCGCCTCCCACTGTGGACGCGGCGGAAAGAGTTTAGAATCATTGGTCATATCAAACTCTCTCGCGTATTGAATACCCCAACCCCGATCTGATTGGTCGCCGAGGAGGATACCATTGGCATACATTTTTTCTAATACCAGCAAATCGCGATCGCTACGAATTTCTAGAATTGCTTTAGAATTTGGTGAAAACTGCGCCACCCTCGCGGCAGGATAGTTGAGAACATAGCGATCGGGATTTTCCCAAGTCGATAGCGATCGCTGCATAAAAGTCGCCTTGATATTCTCAGTTTTACCACCCTTGATCACAATTATAGGATTGAACTTAAAGCGTCCATCAACAGAGCTAAAAATTCCATCGCGGTTCTCAAACCCAAATAACCATTCCCATTGATTTCGCTCTAGAAATAACGTCCTTAAATTTGTCGAACCTTTATCTGTATATACTCCCGAAGGTACGATCAAACCCAACTTGCCGCCCGATCGCAAAATCCCTAACCCAAACTCTAAAAATAGCTTGTAAGTATTGATATCCGCCGAACCCTGATAGCGAAAAGGATGGATTTTCTCAGCATAACTAAGATACTTTTGTCGCCTTTCGCGCCATAGATCGTGTAAATTCTCACTTTCTGACTTCTTGCGCGATAACGTAAACCCATCGCCCACAGTCGGATCGCCAAAGGCAAAACCCGCATATTTGAAATAATTGCCCAGAGCTTTGAGGCGATCGCCATAAGCAATCCAATCCGTCTCAATTTGCGGATTATTTGTAAAATATTGCTTCTGATAATCAAGAGCCTCCTGTTTGCCATAAGTCCGATAAAGCGGATCGATGTTCGAGAAAAATTCCTTAGAGTTTGGCTTCTGAATCTCCCAAGGCGGATTCCCAATCACCGCATCAAAACCAGCGCCAGCAAACACATCAGGAAACTCAATTTCCCAATGAAAAAATCGAAATTCCTTCGCGATGTTATTCGCAATCTCCCGCACCTGCTCAGAAGGATTAAAAAAGTGATTAGGAGTCGGTGCAATATCCAGATTCTTATCTAAATACTGCCCAGACCAAAACCAAATCGCACACCACAAATCAAACGCCTGACGTAACTTCTGGAACGCATCAGACTTCTCAATTCCTAACTTATACTGCTCCTGTTGATAATCTGGTTGATGCAAATCACAATGCAACTTATTAAAAAGCTCCAAAGCCTGAGCATAAATCTGTTCGGGCGGTTCAGGTAAATACACCTCTGGAATATCTAAACGCATTTGCGGATTGAGAACCTCCAAATAACCCTTTAACTGCTCCTTCACCTCACCATTGCGTAAATCCTTAATCGCCTGTGTCCACTTATCCCCCACCTGTTTACCCTTGTTCTCACGGAAATGATGCACAGGTTTGTGAGTCTCGTCGCCGCCCTTGCGCTCCCAAGCCATCACAGGATATTCGCGAAACTGGTCAAACCAACAACCCACCAGCGCATTGCCACACTTCAACTTATGATCTAAAAATCCAAAAGCCAAACTGCGATCCATCGTCTCAATCCAAAGCGCCATCTTCGCCAACTCTACCGCCAAAGGATCGAGATCCACCCCATAAATGCAGCGTTCCACCACATACCGCTTTAGCCGCGCCTTCAGCATCTCCTCAAAATCATCATGATCGGGCAGCACAGGCAAAGTCTCATCCAAAAGCGAATTTGTCCCCGTCCCATCCGCTAATCTGCATAAAGTGCGATCGCCATGCGCCTCAATTTTGCCATAGTGCCACAAACTCGCATACAGCGCCTCCGTCAAAAAACGCACCGCCGCCACAGGAAAAGAACCCGAACCCATCGCAGGATCGCAAATTTTGAGGGACAAGATTATTTCGGGAGGTTTGGGAATAAGTCCCCCATCCTCGTAAACCAAAGAAAGCAAAGTTTGTCTCACCGTCGGCACGGCAAGCTGTGGTCGCGTATAAAACGTTCCCGACCCTTTGCGTGTCCCACCCCAACGCACCAAATACCAAGCTTCAGGCAAAACAACCCTCACCACTAAAGCCTTAGCCAATAGTCGCGCCGCATCTTCATACGCCTTACCCTTGAGCCTTCCTGAAACCAGCTTACCCACCTTCACCGCCCGTTCTGCCCAAGCTTGCGATCGCGCCATTACCTGCTGATAGCGATCGCCTTCACTCTCGTCGCTACCATCTAACTCCACATCTAAATCACTTTCTTCAACCTCTTCTTCTAATTCTTCAACCTCTTCCACTTCATCATCACTAACGGTATCCTCATCCTCAGAATTTGATTTATCCTTCTGTTTTAACTTCTCAACTAAAGAGGCGATCGCTTTATCGGTCATATTCTCTAGCCTTGTCAGAGGCAACACAGGTTGATCGCCCAAATTTAGAAATACCATCGGCTGATCGCGATCCGCCTGACGCAGTTCAAAATCTAATAAGCCCTCATAGAGAATGCCAATATATTCCGAAGACAAATCTGAAAAATCCACAGGTGCTTCTACCCAAGTACTACCGCGCCCCTGACGCACCTTGACCTTACTCCGAGTCAATAACTCCAAAATTTTATGAACCACCGCATCAGAGGGACAATTTGCCAAATTCTCAAAGGCGGACAGCGCTATCAAAATCGGATCGTCAGAAAGGCGATCGCTGGGTGCAAACAAACTACCACCATAGGCAGGAATCGGTAACTTTTCATGAGCCGAACCCAGATAAACCAACCGAAACAAGGCTAAAACCCTTGCCCAAGCACTCTCACTACTTCGCAAACGCTCCGCCCCGCGTCCACCCGATAGGCGATCAAGTTGTTCGCGCAAACCTTGAATTCCATAGGAATTGTGATAAATCCCATTCTCACGCGGCAGTAAATCCCTCGCCTCCGCAAACAAAATAATCACCAAACGCATAATCGTCCGCGTCGCCGCGATATAAAAATGTCTCGGTGTCAGGACTTGAACAAGGGGCTTAAGCCCCTTGTCTTCTTCACTTTCCTTATCTTCTATACTTAGTAATTGCGAAATTCCAGAAGAAGAAGACTCGATCAGTAACTCAACCGCCTTACGAACCCGTTCACCCAAAACATCCGAAAGCTCAGCCTGTCCCTGACGCGAGGCACTAATAGCCGTAATTAAAGGACTTGGTTTATCTTTTGATGCATAGGTCAGCGATCGCACATTTAGCAATGACTGCAAAGCGATCGCCTGTAAACCTCTGTAAACCTAGCTCCCCCTCCATAAACCAAAAGTTGAGATCCCACTCACACCAAGCATCATAATCAACACCAGCATGAATCAAGCGCCATTGTTGCCCATTAGTCAGCAGCGCAATTTTATAATTTGCCTTGCGTAACCATTCATTTACCCGCGATACCGACCGCTTGCCCCTCCCAATTCCTAATCGCGCTACTTCACTTTCCACAAACACAGGTAAAGCTCCGCCGTTTACTTCTTGCCAAACCCGTTGTGGCTTAATGCTTTCACCCGTAATTCCCTGCCGCGCCCAACCGCGATCTAAAGCGCTACCCTTGAGCCATATTCCCCGATCTGGATCTTGATCTGCGTCTTGTCCTAATCCCAAAAAATCTTCCAACACCACATCCAACAATGCAGATAATTGCGGCGATCGATTACTCGTATCGCCACCCTGTTGCCACTTCACCACCTCACGCCGTAGGCGATCGCGCACTCCATAGCGCAAACCTGTATGCAAATCTTCCGTAATAAAAAATTCCGTCAACTTCGCAGGTGCAATCAATAGTCCGCCATGATTGAGCGAAGCCCACCAGTCATAGCTGCTAATGGTTTGACTAGCAAGGTTATTATTAACGCGATCGGACAGAACGATACTCATGAGTTATCTCCTACGGGCAAGCGGATCTCAACAGTGACAGGGAAAATTAAAACTGAACCATGCAAGGTATAGCGCTTCGGCAACAGGAGATTAATCGTGCGATCGCGTTCCTGTTGTAAAAACTGCTCAAGATCCTCATAATGTCGCCGCCGCCTTGCTAACTCATCTTCGAGATCGCGCAGTTTTTCAGTCTGCTGACGCGCTTCCTCTGCAAATAGCGAGAGTTGACTCATATTCTGCAATAGGCGATCGCGTTCCTTTTGCAACTTCTGAAGCGTTGTCTCACTAGCCGCCTTCTTTACTTCGGCAAGTCGATCCTTAAAGCGTTCCTTTTCCGTGGCGATCGCCGACTGTTTGCGTTCTTTGAGGCTTTCAATAACTCTTGCAGTAAAATCTTGAGATAGCTTGTTTAACAGCTTTTTGACATCTTGATCGACATCGCTCCATAGTTCCCGAACTCTTGCCAAATTAGCAGCAATATCAATCGCCTTAGCGCGATCGCTTGCCGCAGGTACATGGGGTAAAACGTCCCCCAGTTCCCCATCAATTATGGGAATCCGAATTGTCCGCACCCAATGATGAAAAGTTTCGCGTAACTCATTGATCGCCATTTCTTCGACTGTGAGTAGTAAAAGCGCATCAGCACTTTGACCATTAATGATCGGCATATCTCCAGAACGTAATAACCAACGACTTGTGGTTTTGCTCTCATTAGTCTGATTAGGAAAGCGCGATCGGGCAAATTGGGCTAGAGCATGGTGATACATCGGATGTCCGAGATGTAATAATGCGGTGTCCTTTGCCGACCGAAACACAGGGCGATCGTTGCGATACTGCACAAAATGATTTGGATCGAACACGATCGCAGGCAATGCGCCCAAACTGCCATGACTGGACTCAAGACGAAGACTATCGTTGACTAGATTTTCCCATTGCGACGGAATCGGATATTTTAAACGCGATCGCCCCAGATCGTCGGTTGGTTCCAATCTTGGTAAACCCGCACCATTGATTCCCAAAGCAATTTCCAAAGTGTCCCGCAATGTCTCTGGCGAAAAGTCCAGTTCAGCACGAAGTTGAGCTAAGGCGGCTAATTCCTCACCCGATTGTTTAGCGTTAATCGGTAAAGCAATCCTGCCACGCTGACTCTCAACCGCCATATCTAAATCAGCGATCGCGCGATCGGTATCTTCAAGGTCAGCAAATCTTCGTTGAAAAGCAGCATCAAATACATCACCCATGGAACCCAGTTCTTCGCGGATTGTATTTACCTTCTGGATAACATGACCCAAAAACTTAAGATCGGCATTATCTTCACTCGTAAAGTGAAATACCACCACATCATTCGCTTGTCCATGTCGATCTAAACGCCCGTTGCGTTGATCGAGCCGTGATGGATTCCAAGGAATATCGTAATGAGCTATCAAACGCGCTGTTTCCTGTAAGTTTAAACCCTCAGAAGCAGCATCCGTTGCCACCAGAATCCGCACCGCATTATCAGGATCGTTAAAGGCAAGTTTAATTTCTTCCCTCTCGCGATCGTCCATCCCCCCAAACAGTACCCGCACCAGACCTTCTTCGGGGAAAGATTTAGTTAAACGTTCTTGCAAATAATCTAAAGTAGTTTTGTACTCTGTGAAGATCACCAATCGCTCACCATTACGCCATTTTGTGCCATCGCGTAAGTATTCACCGATCACCATTTCTTGCAACCGATTCCATCGGGCATCCTCTGACGGAAAAGCGCCTTCATTGCCCAACAAACCATCTTTCAATAGTCCTAAACGCTCTAATGCTAGATCGATCGCTGCAATCTCCGTTTCTAAATGAGGAATCAGTGGTTTCAACCATGCGCCCACTGTTCTCGCTGCGTGTTGCAGCCTCCCCTCAGTTTCGCGATCGTCATCAATATCTGCCGCGATCGCCTTTTCAGCAGCCTTGACTTCCATATAATCGGCAATCAGCGACTCCTTAATCCCATCTTTAAACCTTCTCCAAGAGTTAGCAAAGGTATAGGGACAAGACAGCAATCTTTTGTTAAGAACAGACTTGTCGGGAAACAAAAGAAAAGTATAGAAGCAACTTCACATTTATTTC
>JBAXTW010000199.1:0-6448 GCA_037129985.1 Pseudanabaena sp. ELA645
CCTTTATTAGTATTAATTATCAATAGTAATGCCAAAAAGTGCAAATTAATGAATATCATTTGCATTAAGAAAATCAGCGAACGGTAAGTTGTTACCTGATGCAAAAAAGAATCGGCATAGATGCTCCCAAGGCTTTTATTCGTAAGATTACAGCAGGGATGATAAAAATATTTGACCTCACTCCAGTTCATTGCTTGCGTATCGAACAACTTATGGAACAATATAGAAACTTACCAATGGACTTAGCCGACGCTTCATTAGTCATCGTAGCTGAAGAATTAGGTCACGGTCGCATTTTGTCCGTTGATTATCGCGACTTTAATACCTATCGCTGGAAAAACACAGAACCCTTTCAAAATCTATTTCAGGAATATAAATAGCTCATTAAAAAGTCGTTCTTAGCAAATATATAGGTTGATCATAGATAAAGCTTTGCATCTTCTGGGCGATCGCTATTAATACTTACCTTAAAACGTTCAAAAGCAAGATCCGCATCTTGGATGTCCACTTCAGACATTTGAGCAAGCCTTTGTCTTCTATCGTTCATTCACGATAGCGATCTAGCAAAGTTGGCAAATGGTCAAATCCATCGACACCGATATGGGCGATCAAATGCGATCGCTGCTGTTGCAATAATTGCTCAAATTTCTCCACACCCAATTTACCTTGTAAAATTACCACCAAAGATGCCGACTGCTGCCATGATTTACTATGACGCTCTTCTAGTAGATACATTCCCAAACAAGCATGATAGATTGCCAATTCTAATTGATTAAGTTGATAGAAGACTTCACCAAGATAGGCGTGACTAAGAGCTTGTAAATCGCGATCACCGATCTGTTGCGTTATTGCTAATCCCTTCTCTAGAGCTAGCTGTGCCTGACTTGGCTGCTCGATGGCAATGTAAGCCGTACCCAGCCCCACCCAACAAAGCGCCTGATTTTGCAAGTCATTCAGCTTCTCTGATAGTTTTTGTCCTCGCTCCAAATGACCAATTGGAGTTTCCATCTCTTCAGGAGTAATGGATTCTTGTTGTCTTGCGATCATCACTTCGCTATAACCGAGATTGGCTAAGCCATTAGCTTCTCCTTGCCGATCGCCTATTTGTCGCGCTAAAATTACGGCTCGCTGAGCATAGGATTCACTCGCACTAAAATCTTTTTGATATAAATTAATCCGACTCAAATGATTGAGATTCGCAATTTCACAGCGTTGATCGCCCACTTCCCGCGCAAGATTAACTGCCTCTTGATGTAAAGCGATCGCCTGTTGCTGATTTCCGCGCCATGCTTGCGAATAACCTAAAACCGTGAGAATTCTCGCCTTTTCCTGTCTATTTTCCGTTTCTTTAAGCGGTTGATCGAGATAGTTAATCGTCTCTCGGAAACTATCCCCCGAAAAGGATGCAAACACACCACCATATAACGGAAAGTTTTCCCGTTGAGCAAAGGTTCGTAAAGTCTGGAGGCTAATCCGAAAACAAATTTTTGCTAAAGCTTGGCGATCGGCTAAATGCTGAGCATTGGAAAAGCCACTACTCAATTCACCCCAAATCATCGCAAAGGCAATAAAAGTAACCCCAGTCATGTGCATTCCCGCTTTAGCATCATAGGGCTGTTGGTCAAACCAATGTACCAAGCCATTTTGCAAATATCTCAATAAAATCGCCAGTTCCACCCAGTCACTAATATCGATACTGCGTTGAGACTGTGCGATCGCCGTTGCCGATTGATTGAGCGCTTGTGCGGCAAAGAGATCGCGTGGTAACGGACTCGTAACCTGTTGCGCCCAACTATGCCAAGGACCTTTGACTGTAGAGCGTTCAAATCCGACCTGTCTTTCAGTTTCGTATAACCAACTAACCAGCGAACCTTCCAACAAATCAAAGGAAGCCAAGCCACGATTTAGCCCGATCGCCAACTGGCGAATCGCAAAAGCTTCCGTATTATCCGCTAAGGTTTCGGCAGATTTTTGCAATAATTGACTGAGATTCTGAATATGTTGACGTTCAAAAACGGGGGTATGATTAGGATCGAGAACTTGAATGAGGGCGGCTAAACGTTCGTTAGCTTCAGCATTGAGGATCGTCTGTAAACCGCGATCGCAAGTATCTTGAAGTTGATAATTTTTTTGCCACTGTTCCCATGCATCTTGGAGAATTTTAAGAGCGCGAAGTTTTTGAGTTGCTTTCGCCTGTTTGATTTCATCAGTTTGCGCGGCAAAATTTTCCTGAAGTAAATTAGCTTGTTCTTCTAAGGCTCGCTCAAATATTTCCCCAGTTCCCGACTCCAAACTCTCACTAAGAATGCGATAAACATGTTCTTTCGATAATAATTTGCCATTCTCAATATTAATAATTATGCGCTCCACAAAAATTAGATAGCGCTCGCGGGTCGTTAATGGTTTGCTTGGGGAGTCGGACATATGAGGTTTATTTGAATTTTATTTATTGTCTACCAAGTATACCAAAGCCAAAATGTGGCAAAATCATAAAAAACATAAAAAACCAGTTGCGAACCTTAGAAATCATGATGCGTAGTCACTATTGCGGTCACCTCAATGCCGAACAGATCGGACAAACAGTTAGCTTGTGCGGTTGGATCGATCGCAGGCGGGATCATGGTGGCGTGATCTTTTTGGATTTACGCGATCGCACAGGAATCTTGCAAATCGTCAGCGATCCCCAACGGACTCCGCTCTCCTATGACTTAGCAGGGGAAATGCGAAATGAGTATGTAGTGAAAATTATCGGCAAAGTTTCCAAGCGCCCAGATGAGTCGCTCAATCCTAAACTGGCTACAGGGGAAGTCGAAATTTATGCCGAATCGATTGAATTACTCAATGCAGTCACCAAGCCATTACCCTTCCTAATTTCCGAAGCAGACACAATCAAAGAAGAATTGCGATTTAAATATCGCTATCTGGACATGCGTGGCGATCGCTTATCCAGCAATCTCAAATTGCGATTTAACGTGATTAAATCCATTCGCCGCTTCCTTGAGGATGAATATGGATTTATGGAAGTGGAAACTCCAATTCTTTGTCGTTCCACCCCCGAAGGAGCGCGGGATTACCTTGTGCCGAGTCGGGTTAATGCTGGTCAATGGTATGCATTGCCCCAGTCGCCCCAGTTATTTAAACAATTGTTGATGGTGGGCGGATGCGATCGCTATTATCAAATTGCCCGATGTTTCCGCGATGAAGATCTTCGCGCCGATCGCCAACCTGAATTTACGCAACTGGACATGGAAATGAGTTTCATGTCTCAAGAAGAAATTCTGGAACTGAATGAGAAGTTGATTCGCTATATTTTCAAGACCGTAAAAGGTATTGAACTTGGTGAATTTCCACGTCTTACCTATGCAGAATCAATGGATCGCTACGGATGCGATCGCCCTGATACGCGCTTTGGTATGGAACTAGTCAATGTTTCTGATTTGTTTGTCAATTCTGGATTTAAGGTTTTTGCAAATACCGTCGCCAGTGGTGGCATCATCAAAGTTCTACCTGTGATTGGCGGCGATGCTGCCATCTCTAACACACGCATCAAACCAGGTGGCGATCTTGCCAATCTGGTAGCCCAATATGGTGCAAAGGGTTTAGCCTTTATCCGTGTTCGTGAAGATGGTGTGATTGATACCATCGGCGCTCTCAAGGATAGCCTCACCGAAGAAGTTAAACAAGAATTACTCACCCGCACTGGCGCGACTGCTGGTTCCATCCTCTTATTTGGGGCTGGAGAAAAGGTGATCGTGAATGAATCGCTATATCGTTTGCGTTTAGCCCTCGGTCGTGAGTTGGGAATGATTGACGAAGACAAGCTCAATTTCGTGTGGGTAACTGATTTCCCCATGTTTGAGTGGAATGCCGATGAGAAGCGTCTAGAAGCTCTCCATCACCCCTTCACTTCCCCACGTCCTCAAGATATCGCAGATGGTCAGGAGATTGGTGTGAATACGATCGCTCTCGCATACGATATGGTGCTGAACGGTACAGAAATCGGCGGCGGTAGTATCCGTATCCATAAGCGTGATGTGCAGGAAAAAGTATTTGCAGCGATCGGGCTGACACCTGAGCAAGCCAAAGATAAGTTTGGATTCTTGTTGGAAGCCTTTGAATATGGCACGCCGCCTCACGGTGGTCTGGCTTTTGGACTCGATCGCTTAGTGATGCTGATCTCTGGAGCCGACTCGATCCGCGATGTGATTGCCTTCCCAAAAACGCAGCAAGCTCGCGATCTAATGACCGATGCGCCCTCAAGTGTAGATGATTCGCAGTTAAAGGAACTCCACGTTAAGTTAGCCTTGCCTCCTGCTAAGAGCTAACAGAATTTCAAGTTATTGTTGCGTGAGTTCTATTAAGTAGTTAGGCATAGGAAAATTTAAAAAGTGTAGATTAAGATAAGATCCCCGACTTTTTTTGTGAATTTGCAAATTATCTTTGCTTGTCTAGAAAAAGTCGGGGATCTGTGCATTTACAAGTTTCTTTTGATGATCTACTTATACTTAATGTCCAATAGGTCTAGACGGTTGCGCTAGTTGACTTTGCGCTGGCTGACTTTGCGTTGGTTTGGGATGAGCCAATGGCATGGAAGGGAGCAGGGAGTAAACCGAAATCGATATGGCAATCTGTGCGCCTGAATGGATCGCAAATTTGGTTATGCGTTTGACCATGCGCCTCACAATGCGTTTCAGGGCGCGGCGTGAGATGGTGATGTTGATTTTGTCATCGTCTTTTTGGACTTGAGAAGGCTCTGAGTCCTTGTGAGGTTGCGATATTTTTGCCATAATAGTTGCATCATTAATTTTTTAGGCGTTGGAGCTTCGGCACGGCGCTTTTTTGTTATGAGCAAAGTGCTATTAGCTATGAATAATAGTATATACATAATTTGAATATATAGTCAATCCAATATGATGATTATTCCAAAATTTGAAAATCGTCCTGAAATTTTTTATCTTGATGGTCGAGAAATTCGAGATAAACAGTCTTTTTTACGGAAAGTCGCTGAGATGATGCGGTTTCCAGATTATTTTGGCTATAACTGGGATGCTTTGGAGGAATGCATCACGGATTTAGATTGGTGTCCTGCGGCGCGATATATTTTGATATACGGCTATCCAGAAGCGTTTTCAAAAGTGGAGCCTGAAGAATGGAAGATTGCATATAATATTTTGCGATCGGCTGTGGAATATTGGCAGGGGACGGATTCGCCTTTGGAGGTTTTGTTGATTGGTGAAACCGTTACAGAAAAAACGTTGTAGGGGCATAGCATTCCCGCAGGAATTTATAATTTTATACGTCTTTTTAAATCGGGAATGCTTTGCCCAAAACCTCAAACATTTACCGATAATCTCTAAACCGCAGGGATAATTTATCGGTAAAAGCGAAGAGAGATAAACAAGTCATCGTAGGGGCAGAGCATTCCCGCCACAATCTATAAAATCGTCAGATCCCTCCAATCGGGAATGCTCTGCCCAAGACCTCAAACATTTATCAATATCTCCAAACCGCAGGGATAATTTATCGGTAAAAGCAAAGAGGGTTCAGCATTTGCAAATGGAAATTTCGGTGGGGAGTTGAGAGATATTGGCGCAAATGCTAAACCCCTACCTCGTGGCTCTGCGGGTAGCGAGAATAAAAACCTTATCAATGCCAATATGCCACACAAAGCGAGTTAAGCGATAGAAGGTAATCAGCGAAACAAGACGGTGATTCATTCCCTTTGATTGCATTCTCGTCCGTGAATCCATCATGTCCCTAATCCAGTGCTGCCATTCATTCCATTCTTTGGGAAAGGATTCAGCTAATCCTTGAGAAAATGCGATGATTAAGCTCATATCCAATGCTCTTTGCTTTATTTTTGATTTTTGTTTGCTTTTAACGGAAAAATCACTGACAAATAACAAACTAAATATGGCTCTTCTGGGTTTGAGGGGTAAACTGTATAATAATGATACAATTATTGGAGGCGAGATAAAGCTATAACTGTTACCCAGAGAGACTTCTGTATAGTATTAGCTGTGCTTATCCCCATGAACCCAGAAGAGCCCTAAATATTGCCATCGGCAAAGAGAAAATCCAGGCAATATGGTCTTCAATAAGCGCTTTAGGCGTAGTTTTGTTGCGTTTCGCTAAACCCCTTAAAAGCCCCATACAAAATTGAGACGCATAAATAGACGCATAAAAAGACGCATGAAGATACGCAAACATGGATGTTCTAGCACCCGTAGTACCACCCACAACCACAAATATAGCAGCAGCAGCTACAGTACCAGCACCAACTACAACACCAGCACTAACCCAATCCCAATCCACCGCCACCGCCCAAACCACTGCCATAGCCACAGTACCAGTCACAGCCACAGCCACAGATATAGCTAAAGTCCAAACATTATTAAGCTAATCGGCATTTAAGTTGCAATATCACAATTATTGCCTTTATTTTTTA